>NZ_RXFY01000120.1:0-2651 GCF_044714355.1 Spiroplasma sp. ald
TAAAAGACATAATTAATTAAAATTATAATTTGCTATTAGTATCTTTTTAAAAATATTTATAATTATTTTAATAGGTTATGCAAGAAGTCTAATGTTTTAATATTTAAGTTCAGAACTTTTCCTTTAATTTTAATAAATCAGTCCAAAATGTTAGTGGAATTCACAAATATTGCCAATTAAAATCTTGCTTTTCTCGTTGAAAACTAGTATAGTAAAAAATATATTATTAGAAAAGCCCAAAAATGGAAAATATAACAAACAACGAAACAATATTAAAACTAAATAATAATAAAATTTGAATATTAAAAAATAATATTAAAACTTTAACTAAAAGTTGACGGTTTTGATTTAAAATAATAATTGGTCTTTTACCAATTATTTCAATTATTGTTTTTACTAGTGTTAGTTTATCATTGACATTATGGTCTAAACATCATGGAATATTTCCCAAAAGTTGAGTACCAAAGTATGAAACAAAATTAGCAGAGTTACAAAGTTGATCAGATATTAGTATTAGTTTTATGGTTATTTTTCGAAACCTAACCTTATATACCTCATATTCAACATTGCTTTTTTCTGCTTTCTTCCTTAATTCTGCGTTTAATACGTTAAAAGAAGGAAAAGGGCGATATGATAATAGTAAAGTAGGATTATTAACAATGGTAGTTATTTGCTTTACGTTATTCTTTTATAATCTTTCTTTACCAATTACTGGTGATTTTAAAAGTTGATTACCAATTCAATGAATGAGTATGTTTTTGCAACATTCTTTAATTCCGCTATTAGGTGTGATTTATTATTTTGTTTTTTATCAACATCATGATTTAAGTTATAACAAAATAACTATGTTACGTTGATGAGGTTATAGTTTAGCAACAATTTTAGGTTATTTCTTGGTGTCTACTATTTTTGGTTATATTTTAAAAGTAACTCATAATTGAAAACCATGACCAGATATGTCATTCTCGGGTTATTTCCCATATGATTTTATGGAATTTACAAATCCAAAAGCTAGTTATACAAATGGTAAAGTTCCGATGGCTGTCCAAACAATTGTTGTTTACACAACCTTTGCCGTAATTATTAGTGGCTGTTACTTTGGGTTCTATTTTGCACAAAATAAAATTAGTAGTAAACAAACAAACCAGTTACAAAAACAATTAAATTTAGCAAAATAAAAAGTAGTTTCAAACTACTTTTTACCTTTTTTATACTTTTTACTAGTTTATTTATTTTGATAATAAATCATGCTTATTAGGTAATGATTCTGAATTTGGCAGTGTTTCTTCCGTTGGATTATTGTCCTTTTTCAATAATTCTGGACGGCAATTTTTGTAACTTAATTTGACATGTTTTTTAACGGGGTCAAAATCAAGAACTTCTACTTCAACATTGTCACCAACATTAACAAATTCTTGAATATTTCGAACAAAGAAATCAGAAAATTCACTAATATGAATTAAACCAGCTGCGTCTTTTAATTCACAAAAAGCACCGAACGGCGTGATATTTGTTATTTTAACAATAACATTGCTTTTTTTATCATACATAATATTTTTTTCTCCTTTTCATAACATTATTATATTATTAAAATGCTAAAAATGATTTGCTATTTTAAAAATTTTGTTAAATTTTTTAAATTATCAAAAATTATCATTTTCAACAGTTTCTAGCAATATTATTAATTAGTTTAGAGAATAAAATATGATAAAATAAAACGAGAAAGGAACGATAATCATGGCAAATAAAGTATTAGTAATTTATGGAACGGTTAGTCCTGATGAAAAATCATATTCAAAAGCTTTAGCAGCTCGTTTTCTTAAATATTATCAAGCAGCAAATGCAAACGATGAAATTA
Organism: Spiroplasma sp. ald; assembly: GCF_044714355.1. Lineage (NCBI taxonomy): Bacteria > Bacillati > Mycoplasmatota > Mollicutes > Entomoplasmatales > Spiroplasmataceae > Spiroplasma > Spiroplasma sp. ald. The sequence goes on from NZ_RXFY01000120.1 coordinate 1,859, forward strand.
TTCGTTTAGATTTAAACGAAACCCCAATGGCCCTTAAAACACTTACGTGTGATAATTTTGGCACTTATTTTAATGCAGAGGATGCTGATGTTTATATTAATCAATTAAAAGAAGTGCAAAAAGTTATTGTTGTATGTCCAATGAACAACTTTAATGTTTCTGGCTTAATGAAAAATTACTTAGATCATGTGTTAGTTGCAGATAAAACATTTTCATATAAATATGCAAAAAAAGGTGATGCAATAGGGTTATTACCACATTTAAAAGTACAAATTTTAACAACCCAAGGAGCTCCTTTTGGTTGATATCCATGGGGAAATCACACCGAATACTTAAAAGGAACATGAGAATTTGTTGGTGCTACTGTTAATAAACCAATTCTTGTTGCAGGAACGAAAGTTGCTCCAACCAATACCCTAAGTCCAGATGAGTTAATTGACCAATATGATGAAGAAATTCAAAAAGTTGTTAAAACATTTTAATTAACAAAAATAATAAAAACTCAACAGATGTTGAGTTTTTATTTGCTTATTAGTGTTTGTACTAATAAATTATGATAAAATTAATAAATATATGATTTTAAAATTAATTTTAAAATAAATTACTTTAATTATTATTTATGAAATAATAATTAAAAATAATATTGAAAGAAAATTGCAATGAAAAGAATCGAATTTATTAATAATTTAAAAGTTATTGCTAATGAATATGCAGATTTTAAAGCAGAATTAGATGAAAAATATAAAATATACCAAGAAGTTATCTCAAATGATAATAATCTAAAAGAAATAAT
>NZ_RXFY01000121.1:0-2703 GCF_044714355.1 Spiroplasma sp. ald
TCAATCTTAGTTTTTTCTTTTTCTATTAAAGCATCAACTTCTAATTGTGTATAATATGCTTCTAAATCTATCGTAGTTAAATCAATACCTTTTTCTTGAAAAGTACGAAACATTTTCTTTAAAGTTGTTAAATTAGCCAGTGATTTTGCATAACTAGGTAATAAACCTTGTCATGTTGCCATTGGGTCATTTTGAGATGAATAATTAATATTACCAACACTCATATTTGCCGAAGTAAAAAACTCAATTGGAATACGGTTAAATGTTCAATGCTCAACAGTAATAAACACCATATTAATACAAATTTTCTTTAATAATGGGTCTTTAAATGTTTCAAACTTTAATTTTGAAAATGGATAATTCAAATAGGAATTAATGATATTTTGGGCTCTTAAAGCAAATGTTTTAAATCATAATTCTACATCACCTTTAAAAAACTTATTATAACGAACTGGAACTTGTGTAATTTTACCTGTCATTGGATTAAAATTATTATAATTTTCCAAAGTAACATTTTGTCATAATTCATTTAACATTTAATCATCTCCTTATCATTTACTTTTTTTAGAATATATTTTCTTTAATATAAATTTTTTACTATTTAGTAATGTTTTTGTTTTAATTGTTTTGTTTAAATCTTGTTTTGTTTTGAGTTGTTTATATGCTTGAAATACTAGTCCATTACCCAATAAACTAGTAACCACACTATCTTTTAGCGTATTTAACAATTTATCTTTATTAAAGTTATTTTTAAATTGTTCTTGCATTTTTAATATCTTAGCAATTGTCCGATATATTTTAAAACTATCTTTTACTACTTGCTGATAAGCAAGTGGGACAAAAGAAACTAAATTAAACAAACTTGTTTTTTTAAATCCCCAACCAATAAACCACTCACTGTTCATATAGAATTTAAAAGGTTCAGGAGAAAAAACAAATTGTTCTGCTTTGATTAAAGTTGTAATAACGACAATAGGGGCATATTGCGGATTTTTATAATATATTGTTAAAGTAACTTCGCCCGCAACTGATAATGGAACAATTTTTACTGCTAAAAAAACATCAGAACCATAGGAAAAAGGTAATAATTGGCCTTTTTAATAGCCTTAGTTTCAAATTTAGATAATATTTTTTAGTTTTATCAGTAATTTTATTAATTACTTTTTGTTTAATAGCAATTATTTGTCTTTCAATTGGGGCTAATAATTTTTTAGTTACTTTTTGAATATAAAAATTTGGGTTTAAATGATTTAATAATTTATTTAATTTAATTGGTGTTTTATGTAAAAGATTTAATAATTTATTATTATATATTTTACTACCCCGCATTAAATTAGCATTTAATAGTAGGTTTTTACCAACACCTTTTTTATAAAGATTAGCCATAATGTTATATCATTCATTAGTATTAATTTTGCTTATTTTATCAATATTTAATCCATATTTAGACAATCATTTATTAGCATTTTTTTCATTTACGCGTGGTATTTTTTGAACTAATTTAGGACTTATTTTTTGAATATTTTTCTCAATTTTTAATAAATTATTAATTGTTTCTAAATTAGAAACTTTAAAACCATTATAAAAATCATTTCGTGCTAATTTACCAATTGTATATAATAAAGTTTCATTATTAGTCTGCTTTGTAAAATCAAATATTAATTTATCAGATAAAATCTTTTTACCTGTAACTTGCCTTACAACATCTTCTAAATTATTAGCAGTTATTATTACACCTATTTTTTCAAGTAGTTTAGTTTCTTTTGCTAATTTTAAAATTCTAGCTGTTCGAGCAGCACGCGTTAATTTACCAACTCCACCAATTGCTGGTAACAAATTTAAGGCAGTACTTTTTACTGTCACTTCTGATGTTAATTTATCGTATATTTGATTTACAGCAAAATCAGTTGCTGTTTCTACTCCAAATGAGATAAATGCTGCGGCAAAATTAGACAATCCTGCCCCTAATCCAACGGCTGAAGCAATACCACCAGTTAAAACTGATAAACCAAGGGCTAAAACTTGAATTCCTAAAAATTCTAATAACTGTAAACCAAAACTTTTTTGTTTTTGCTGTGTAGATAATCTGGTCGGAGTTTTTTTAACAGCATAAATAAGAGCAGTTTTGCTTGTTCCAATTGGCATAATTTATCAACGAAAAAGTACTATTTTTTAGTACTTAAGTATTTTTAATTACGACATCAATCGGGTTTGTTTGCCCCGTGGCGTTGTTTTTACCTTCAATTTGAACTTCAACAGTTTTATTATTTGTAATATTAATTGGTCAATCTTCACCTTTACTTTCAATAAAGTAATCAAAATCATTTTCAGTTAAAGAACTATTTATGGCCTTAATTGCTTTTAAAACAACAGCTTTAAATTGTGGTTTTAACTGTTCGACTGTTGCTTGAGTTGGGTCTGTAACATGAATAGTTGGTTTATCTAATTTATTAATTTTACTAATATTAATTTTTGCAACAATATGTTTAATAATTCCTTTGGATTCAACTACTGCTCTACCTAAATATAAAACTCTTTCCATAATCAAAGTATTACCCATTCCAGTACCTAACGCAGCAGCACCAACTCTTAACGGAGTATGGTCTTTTTTGCGTAAAATAAGCGGGTCATATTTTTTGCTAAATTTAAAGGCAATTGCATTAACTCCATTTGGTAATAATTCAATTGTTCCTTCTGAACCAT
>NZ_RXFY01000122.1:0-2562 GCF_044714355.1 Spiroplasma sp. ald
TTATGCTCTAACAGATGGAAGAATAATGTTATGAAATAGCTACAAAATTTTAAACCCCTATCTTCATCCAGTTTTAGCACCATTATTAGTACTCTTTTCAGGTATTGGAATTTATGGTATTTCAACTTTAGTTAGTTATCTAGCATTATTTTCGTTAAGAACTAAAAAGAAACAAAAAAGAAAAAGATTAACAATTGTTAATCTTTTTTCCTTTTTTATAATTCAATTAAAACTTTAATTCCTGGCCCCATTGTTGTTGTGATAGCAATATTTTTAATATATGCTCCCTTAACAGCCGCTGGTTTTGCCTTACGAATTGTTTCATAAATTACATCATAATTAGCTTTTAAATCTTCAACTTTAAATGATGCTTTTCCAATAATTGAATGAATGTTTCCATTTTTATCAACACGATATTCAACTTTTCCTTTTTTAACATCACCAATTGCTTTAATAACATCTGGAGTAACTGTTCCTGTTTTAGGGTTTGGCATTAATCCTTTTGGCCCTAATAATTTTCCAATTTTTCCTAATTCTGCCATAATATCTGGTGTTGCGATAATAACATCATAATCAAATCAGTTTTCTTTTTGAATTTTTTCAATTAAATCTTTACCACCAACAAAATCAGCACCTGCTGCTTTAGCATCAGCTTCCTTGCTATTTGTTAAAACTAAGATTCGTTGTGTTTTTCCTGTTCCTTTTGGTAACACAACAGCTCCACGAATTTGTTGGTCAGCATGACGTGGATCAACGTTTAAATTAAAGGCAACTTCAACGGTTGAGTCAAATTTTGTTGTTGCAGTTTGTTTTGCTAATTCAATTGCTTCTGCAATTGGGTATACCTTATTTTTATCAACTAATTCAGCAACTTTATTATATTTTTTACCAAATTTTGCCATTCTTAGTTTTTCTCCTTCTTACTTGGCATACCTTCAACAACAACCCCCATATTACGAGCAGTTCCTTCAATAATATGCATTGCTGCTTCAACATCATTTGCGTTTAAATCAACAAGTTTATATTCCGCAATTTTGCGAACTTCATCAGCTGAAATTGTTGCTACCTTTTCATCTTTTGCTTTTGCTGATCCCTTTTGGATTTTTGCTGCTTTTTTTAATAAAATCGCTGCTGGTGTTGTTTTTAATTCAAATTTAAATGTCTTATCATCAAAAGCAGTAATAACAACTGGAACAACATCACCCATTCGTTCTTTTGTTGCATCATTAAACTGTGTACAAAATTGAGGCATATTAATTCCTAATGAAGCTAATTCTGGCCCTGGTTTTGCTTGTCCTGCTTGAAATTCTAATTTTGCAATTCTTGTAATTCTTGCCACGAGCAATTTCCTCCTTTTAATTAAATTCTCGCTGTGGTCCAAACGTAATGTTACCATTACTACCACATTTAAGCATATTCTAAATAATAGAATAAATGCCTAATTAATTATAACAATAAAAAAATAAAAAACAACTTTATTTTATTCAAGAATACTACATGTTGAAGCAATTGTACTAGTAATTTCAGCTGAAATAGCGCTAAGAAAGGCAATAGTGGCGGCAAGAGGGGGAAATAATAAGGAAAGACCCACTGAAATTCCTAAAACACTAGCAGTTAAAAACCCATAATTACTACAATCTGTTAACACATTAAAATTGTTATTAGAATGCGAACGATTACGTATTAAATCTAAATTATATTGATATTTTTTATTTGTTGTTTTAATTGATTAATTTCTTGCTCAATATCTGATTTTCAATTGAATTTTAATTATGTTAATAATATTAGTAAACTCTCGTAAATAAGTTTTTAAAGTTTCGATAGTATTAAACACTCAAAGAATTTCAGCATTATAATCAAGCTTAGGAATAACTGTATCAATTAAGAATTTAACATTATCTGAAAATTGTCTAAAATCATTTACTCAATTTTGTATTTCTTGATTTTCTAAAATTGTCTTTATTTTTTGAGATAAATTATCTTCGGTATTAAAAATTACTTTTGCTGTTAAAGCATCCTCATTTTGTCTAGTCGTAAAACTTTTAAATCTAACAAATGCTTAATAATGTTCATTTGAATAATCATAGTTATTTATTGGAATTTCTATCTTTAAAGTAAAATTAGCATATCTTGGATATTTTTTTGGTAAGTTTTCAAAAATAGATTGTTTATTATTATGCCTAATAACACCAAGATTAACATTATTTATCATTGCTATATAATTCTTCATTTCTTCTTCTAACTTAATTTGTCTTCTTTTATCTCGTTCTTGTTGTATTCTGTCACGTTCTTCTCGAATGTCATATTGTATAGCACCTATTAAGGGCATTACCGCTCCATTAAAAAAAATAAAAGTTAATAAACTAAATATTTTTTTCATATTATCTTTTCTCCTTGCTCATTATTTAATTCAAATAATATTATGTGACTATTAAACTAATAGGTTTTCTTATCTTGATAATTATTATATTAGACTTCTTGCATAACCTAGTTATTTTAAAATTTCTATAAAATATATTTAAAATAGAAATTATAGGAATCTAAAATTATGAAATTTGATAA
>NZ_RXFY01000123.1:0-2681 GCF_044714355.1 Spiroplasma sp. ald
TTAAATTTTTCTATTTCAGCAACCTTTAAAATATCTAACATTTTATTAAAAGTGGCTTGTTTTATTCCTTTTAATCGGAATAATTCTTTATCATTAATAAAATCAAATTTATTAAATTTCATAATTTTAGATTCCTATAATTTCTATTTTAAATATATTTTATAGGAATTTTAAAATAACTAGGTTATGCAAGAAGTCTAATCAATTAATGCTTGACCTATTTTTTGGTTTTTATCACAATATATACGAGTTCCATTTCTATCTAAATATGAATTTTCAAATTTTGTTTTATTATTAGCAGCAGTAACAAATACAATAGGCAAAGAAATACATAATCCTAACAATAAAATTGTTATTAACAATATTGCTATTTTCTTTTTTGTTTCAGTTAGGAAAAAACACCTTATTGATAAAATTAAATATCTCATATCATCATTCCTTTACTCAAATTTATTATTTGATATTGATATAATCTGGGCTCGCGGTGATTTTCATAAGTTTGTGAAAAATGCCTTAAAGTTTAAAAAAACTTTTGCCGCGCTTTTCAAAATCCTTGGGGAAAAATTCTAAGCGTTAAGCGAAGAATTTTATAAAGGTTCCCAAATTTGTTTGAGAGAACCTCAAAATCTTTTTTAACTTGTAAGTCATTTTATCACAAAATTTCAGAAAATCAACCGCTCGCCCAATTCCTGCAAATGATTTTTATAGTCTTAATGATATAATTAAAGCATTTAAAGAAAGGAAGTATATTTAATTTTATGTATAAAAAAGAAAATAAAGTTAATGTTAAAATAACAAACATTACACCTTATGGTGCTTTTTGTAGAGCAGAAAAGGCTGATGGTTTAATTCATATTAGTGAGATTTCAGATTACTTTGTTAGAGATATTAGAGATTTTTTTTGATGTTGGTGATGAAATTGAAGTTGAGATAATAGATTTTAATTCAGTTAGAAAACATCTTAAATTAAGTTATAAAAATTGTCATCCTGAACTATTGAAAAATGATGATGGTAATAAAATACAAGAGAAATCACCTAGTTTAGAAAAATCATTAAATACTAATTATTTAGTAAATAAAAAGTAAATAAAATTTATAAATTTTAGAAAGTTTTTAAAACCTTTTTATATTCCCATTTTAAAACGATACGGATAAGAGCCATAAAACAAAGAATCATATGGGTCATGGTACATTTTACTATCAGGTGTGTTTGTTTTGGTATCACTAAATCTTAGTTCACTAATGCACTTATCTAAAAATGGGAAGTTATCTAATATGCCATATATTTTACCTTGAACAAACACTTTTCTTATTCAGGTTACGCGATTGATTATACCTGCTTCTTTATTAAGAGATGTCTGATGTTTTTTCGCTTTAAACATTTTAATTTTATAGCCTAAATAAGGGTAAATATCTTCTTGTAATTTTTGCATAAAGTCGTGGGCATTAATATCATAATGAAATGTTGCATATTCAAAACCATCAAATTTATCAAATGTATCAATTATTCATTGGCCGTAATATTCAACTATTTAATTTAAATTCATTGTGTTTTTTGGGGTAACAACATTTTCTTAAATTAAATATTTATCATATTCATTATTTTCATTAATTTTATAGCCACTAAATAAAAATACTGTATGGTCTTCAATTTCAAATAAATCAGGTCGCTCTTCTTTATTTGCTAAAACAAGTTTTTTAGTAATATCGGGTATTTTATTTCAAACAGCTCCCATTGTTAATCGTAAATTAAAAACACCTAAACCTTTAAATACATGTTTGTTTTCTGAATATACTTGGTTGTGTTCTTTTAAAATATTTTTAATTCTTTCATTTAAAGGTAAAAATGGCGTTACAAATTTTTCATAAAAGACATGGTATTTATCAAAAGGATTAAAAGTAAATTGGTTAGAATATGTTTTATGAAAAAATGTTGTTACTGTTATATGTTGTTTTGCTATGTTGTCTCATTCTTGAAATGTCCAAGATAATTCTTTTACTGGAATAGGATTATCTAAATTATATTGTTCATTATCATTTTCATCCGTGTATTTTTCGTAAGACACCTTTAAACTTTTTGAACGAAACATTGAAACTCTTAAATTATTATATCTTTTATCTAGTTCTTTATCAGTTAAGATTTCTTTTTCTTCAGCATGTATCATTTCATCTGTTCATGCAGATAAAATCCCACTTCCTTTACCAACTTTTCCCATAATTTTATTACCATTTGCATACCCGGCAAAACAAATTCTAACCCCGCTAGGGAAAATAATTTCTTCGCCTTCCTTTAAATTTTTTGGTCACTCAATTCCGTTTTCATTTTCAGGCCCTAAATCAATTCCATAAGTATTGTATAAATAGTTGCAAACATTGATAGCGTCACCATAAGTAGTATCGTCATGGGTATTAGCATAGCGTCTTAAAATGACTGAAGATGAATCTAAGAAATTACAAGCTAGGAATAGTTTATATGCAATGTGGAGTCATGTTTTATTAGTTCCCCGTCCTGACGAAATAAATTTAAAAAAACAAGAAGATGTAAAATATCTAGCATATACANCTGATGCAAAGTCTTTAAATACTTCTCAATCAAAACCAAAATTATAGTCACTAAAATTTAAATCATATTTTTTATTTAAATGTTCATAACTAGTAATTCGTTTTTTGTTATTAATTTT
>NZ_RXFY01000124.1:0-2674 GCF_044714355.1 Spiroplasma sp. ald
AACCGTCCCACACTGCATTAAGTTGTTTTATAAAATCAAAGTTTTAACAAACCAGTTTCATAATCAAAGATAATTTTTGAATTTTCTAAGCGTTTATAAAACCACTTTTGTGTTTTATCTTTTACTTTATTCAATAAATCTTTATGTTTTTCACAAGTTCATAAAACTTTATTTGATAAAAATTCTTCAATAATGAATGATATTGTTTTATAGCAGTTATCAATATCGCAAATTTGTTGTTGCTTATTAATTTTCATTACTTACTCCTTCCTTTTTATTAAGTTTTTTTATTAGCAAATTAATTAACTGAAACAGAGAAAAGACAACACGTTAAATTAGGAGAAAAACAGGTACACTTTGTAAAGATTTCTAAGATATTTAATAAATGTGTAAACAACTTAAAGAGGGTATCAAAAAGTTGTTATAGTTTTTTTGTAAATATTTAAGATACTGTCCTTTCTCTGAATCAATTAATAATTTTGGTTTTATAAATAAAAAAATCATTTTAGTAAATGGTTTAATTTATTATGCTTATTCAATTTTCGAGTTTTTTTCCAAAACCCCAATTTTTTTATACGGCCTAAATAATATTATTAATTTAAAACATGAAATATTTAATAATAGTAAAAAAAACTTTTAATGAACTTGAACAAGAAAAAGTAGAAAGCAAAAAACCAGAAAATTTTAAAGAACACTTTTATTTTTTTCAAACTTTTAAATATCAAAGACAAGTTAAAAAAATGTTTAAATTATTGAAAAAAGCTTCAAAAGAGTATCAAGTATTATTTATTAAAATGGCGTTGATAATCCGGTTATATGTTGACCGTAGTGAAGAAATATGACAATGAATATTAAATAGAATTGATTGAAGTCTTGCCTTAGACCCTGTTGAAAAAAATAATAATTCAGACCAATTTATTCTTTTTGCAAAGCACTTTTTAAAAAAAGTTAATAACAATATGATTAAAGAATGAGAAGGAAAAATTAAAAATAAAAAATTAAGCAATGATATGATAACATCTATTTCTAATTTTTATCATACATTGAAAAATAAATATAATTATCATATATCTAATTAAAAAATTCTTCTTACAAAATAAAAAGTTTTATAAGAAGAATTTTTTAATAATTAAATTATGTTCTTACTAAAGTTAACTTTAAAATAATGGTTGGTATTATGTTCTTCCTTCTAAATTTATTTTAAAGACTTAAAAGGTTATGGTTTTTAAACTATAACCTAATAATTGCCTTTAATTTAGGGCTTTTTATGATATAATTAACTTAATTAATTTATAATAAGAGGTAACCAATATGAAGTGAGAACCGCAACAAACGATTGAAATATTAAAAGAATATGTTTATAGTAAAAACAGACTTGATGAATATCGTAATCGTGTGGCATTATCAAATTTACAATTACCACCTTTTTATTTAAAAGAAGATAAAAGTCAATCTGTTTCATCAGTTGTTGTTCGTTTTATTAATGAAAAAGAAATTAAAAAAGCATATGATAAAAATACTTATCAATGAATTATAAATAGTTTAGAAGAAACTATTTTAAATTCTTTAAAAATGGGTGAAAATATTATTGGAATTCATCGCCATGAAAATATTTATTTGGCATTATACGAAGATGATGGGGATTTAAATTATTTAATTGAAATTGCTAATTATATTAATACAACTGTTAAAATTATTAATTATACATTATATGAAAAATATCAAGCTGTCCGTGAGGTTAGAATTGGCATTGGGATTGCGAATGATCCATCAATTGAAAGAATTAACGATTTAGAAGAGAGTTTTATTGTTCCATTTGATGAAGATATTAAGGATAGTGTGCAATTAGCAGAAACATATGCTGCAGAAGTTATTATGTTTAATAATTTACCAGTTTGTACTGATGCATGGGTTTTTATGAATTTAACTGATGAGAATCAAGAATTAATTCGAAAAAATTCACGTCAATATTTTAATTTAAGAACACCTCGTCAACGTTTATTTACGGATTTAATTGATCCTAATGTTGCAGGAGAACTTGAACGAGGTACCTTGCAAGTTGAAAAATAAGATCAAAATAATTAGGTTAAAGTTATTTAGTCTTATTCTTTTTTGTTTAACATCATTATTATTTCGGTATAATCATAAGTAGAAAGTGAAGTGGAAGAAAATGCAAGCATTAATTTTTCAAGGAAAAAAGAAAATTGAATGAACTGAAACTAAAGAGCCAATTATTAAAAAAGCAACAGATATTATTGTTAAAATTGAGGGATTTACTTTTTCACATGCGGATTATCGTCCATATTTGGGGCATGATAATAGTGTTGTTCCTAACACAATTATGGGGCATGAAGGAGTTGGTGTCGTGACAGCAATTGGAGCTGATATTACAAAACTTAAAATTGGTGATCGCGTTGCAATTGGATGTGTTACTCATTGTAATATTTGTCAATGATGTGAACAAAAAGCATTTGCTAATTGTACTAATGGTGGTTTTATTTTGGGAACTAAAATTAATGGAACGCATGCTGAATATGTTCGTGTTCCTTATGGGGGGAATAGTGTTATTAAAATTCCAAAAACAATAGACTTCTTGCATAACCTATTAAAATAATTGTAAATATTTTTAAAAAGATACTAATAGCAAATTATAATTTTAATTAATTATGTCTTT
>NZ_RXFY01000125.1:0-2419 GCF_044714355.1 Spiroplasma sp. ald
CTAAAAAAATGACACTTATTAAATTTTAATTTTATAGAAAAAAAATTCCATTTTATATTTAAAAATAGATTTTTTTAATAAAATTATTGAGTTTTAATTTTAAAATAGTAAACTATAAATGGAAGGAGAAAAAACTATATGTATAATAACATTTTTAATGAAAAACATATTATTTTAGATTCAACAGCTAAAACTAAAGAAGGAAGCTTTTTAGAACTTGCTCAATTAGCTGAAAATCTTGGATATGTTTCTGACCGCAATGAACTTGTTAAAGGTTTTGAGGCCCGAGAAAAAGAATCTTCAACAGGTTTTGAAGATGGCTTTGCAATTCCTCATGCACGAATTAGTGCTGTTACAAATGCAGCGGTTTTATTTATTCGTTTCAAAAATGATGTTGATTGAAATGCAATGGATGGTAAACCAACGAAAGTTGCCATTGCTTTAATTATTCCTGAAGCTAAATCAGGAGAAATTCATTTAGGAATTTTAAGTGAGGTAGCACGAAAATTAATGGATGAAGATTTTAAAAAAGCAATGAAAGTTGAAACAGACAAAGCAAAAATTTCAGCAGCATTATTAACTGGGATTGGAAAAGAAGAGGTTCCAACCAAAACGACTCCAACTGGTCAAAAGCCGTTGCTTTTAGCAATGACAGCTTGTGCAACAGGAGTAGCGCATACTTTTTTAGCTGCGGATAAATTAAACCAAACTGCTCCTAAAATGGGATACGACATTAAAGTTGAAACACATGGAGCTGAAGGTGTTCGCAATGATTTTACAGAGGGAGAAATTAAAGAAGCCGAAGTAATCATTGCTGCAACGGATATTGGACTTGATATGGAAAGATTTAGTGGAAAAAAAGTTTATAACTGTCCAGTTGCAAAAGCAATTAAAGATCCAGAAGGGGTTATTAATGCCGCTCTAAAAGAAGGAAAAGTGCAACCAACTGGAGAATTTATTACTAAGGGTGCTAATGGTAGCAACCAAAAAGTTGGAGTAATGAAACACTTAATGGCTGGGGTTTCATATATGGTTCCAATTGTTATTTTAGGAGGAATTTTTATTGCTATTTCATTAGGATTAGCAAAAGCAATTTATGGTCCCAACTATGAGAATTTTCATGGTTCATTAAAAGGAATGGGTTGAATTCCTGATGTTAGCGGAACAACAGCACATTGAGGAGAAATATTTTATACTGACCCATTAACTGACCCAAAAAACTTTTTCTATTATCTTAATGTTATAGGTGTATCAGCCTTTACATTAATGATTCCAATTTTGGGAGCATTTATTGCTAATTCAATTGCTGGTCGTTCAGCAATTGCTCCAGTTTTAGTTGTTTCATTTATTGGAAATAATGCTGCTAACTTTTATCCTTTACCAGGAATTGAAGCAGTTAATACTCCAACTGGATTCGTTGGAGCAATTGCAGCCGGATTAGCGGTTGGATATACTGTTAAATGAATTAATACTTGAAATGTTCCAAAAGGATTAAAACCAGTAATGCCAATCTTCTTTATTCCAATTGTTGTCGGTTTTATCTATGGAATGATTATGATTTTTGTGATTGGCTCAACTGTTGGTTGAGTAATGGGTAAATTCCAAGATTGAATTTCACAAACATGAGGTAATACTTCAAATGCTGCTAATGTAGCAATTGGATTAGGCTTTGGACTATTGATCGGAGCAATGGCTGGTTTTGATATGGGTGGACCAATTAATAAAGTTGCATTCTTAGCATGTACAGGTTTAATTGGTTCAAAAATTTATACACCAATGGGGGCAATGGCAGTTGCAATTCCAGTTGCGCCAATGGGAATGGGAATTGCAACATGAATTTTTAAACCATTCTATAATGAAGAACAACGCACAATGGGTTCAACAGCATTCTTTATGGGATGTATTGGAATCTCAGAAGGAGCAATTCCATTTGCAGTTAATGATCCAAAACGTGTTATTCCAAGTAACATTGTTGGTTCAGCAATTGCGGGTGCTTTAGCTGGTGCAGTAGGAATTGCTGATTTGGCTGGTCATGGTGGGCCAATTGTTGGATTCTTATCAGCGTTAGGTCGTGGTAATGGTGATGCTGGAGTTTATGGATGAGCTAGTGCTTGAGGATGAACATTACTAGCATTCTTATTTATGATTATTGGGGCTTTAATTACTGCCTTTATGTATGGTTTCTGACAAGTTATAGATAAAAAACGTACTGGTGAAACAATTTCAATGAAACAATTTGTGGTAAAAAAACATACTAATAAAGTAGTTGCTAATAAAAAATCTCAAAAAGTAAAAAAAGAACATAATCACCGCCATATAACAAAAAAGTAATCATCAAACCCAAATTATGTAAACTGTAAAACGAAACGCGCTAAAACAACTCTTATTAAAGGGTTGTTTTTTTATTTGTAAACCCATA
>NZ_RXFY01000126.1:0-2653 GCF_044714355.1 Spiroplasma sp. ald
TTGTGAAAATGAAGCACTACCTGTTAAGTCATTAACTCCTTTTGGTAAATATCAATTCATAACTGCTAATAAACAAGCAGATTGAATATAACTTAATCATTTATCATATTCAATTAAACCAGTATTATCTTTTTTAATTCAAGGAAATAAATCTTTTTTATTAATTTTATCAGATATTGTTCCACCTGATAATCTATCCATTCATAAACTAGTTTTTAAAATAGCATTATAAATTAAATTATCATTATAAGCAGATTGTTTACGATCATTAATAGGTTGTCAAAGTTTACTTTCTTTAACATCTTCAACTGTTATAAATAACAAATTACTTAAATTATTTTCCATATAAAACACCCCTTAATTGATTACGATATTTATTTTTTAAATTATTTGGTTTATAACTATTAACCTTTCTTTTGGTTTTATTAATTGCTTTAATAGATTTATTAACCTGATAAAATTTATTTTTAACTGGTGTTTTATATAAATTCTTAATATTTTTAACATCACTTCGGCGTTCACGATATCATTTTTTATTATTAATTTCACCAGCAAAATTAAAATTAAAATGTCCAATCTTTAAATTATTAATAAACTTTTTAATTTGATTTAATTTTTGAATAGTTGGTAATGTTAATTTAATATTTCCTTTGGGATATTTTTCTTTTAATGCTTGTGGTAATCGTTTTTTAATATAATTTCTTAAATGACTAGGTAACCATTTTCTTAATCAATAACGCCAAAATAAAGTCCCTGCATTAGAAACAGCATTACTTAATAATTTTCATATTTCAACTGGAACACTAGGATAAACATATGGACCATAAAACTTAGGATGTTTTGCTGTTTTTGTATATATTAAAATAGTTAAATTACCTGTTAAAGTTAACTTATTTGTTATATTAAACATACCACTATCAAGTCAACTACTATTTAAAGGTTGTCAATTAGTATTTAGATAATTTTCATTTTTAAATTGTTCTCTATTTTTAATATTATTATCTTTTTCTAATTGACTTAATATTTGTTGTATTTCTTTTTTATGACCTTTTTTAATTAAATCTAAATAAGTAAATGGATTTAATCACTGATAAATATCTTCAACTTTACTTGTAATTTTATTATATTTATCAGTAATATAATTAATTGGTTTTAATACTTTATTTTGAACTTGATTAACTCTATTAATTAAATTTACAAATTTACTTATTAAAGGTTTATTTTCTAAATTAGATACTAATAAAGTTAAAACTCGTAAAATTAGTAAGTTCATTGTTTATTAAGAATTTTTAATTACAACATCAATTGGATTTGTTTGACCAGTAGCNTTGTTTTTACCCTCAATTTGAACTTCAACAGTTTTATCATTTGTAATATCNATTGGTCAATCTTCACCCTTAGCTTCAATAAAGTAATCATAATCATTCTCAGTTAAAGAACTATCTACGGCTTTAATTGCTTTTAAAACGACAGCTTTAAATTGTGGTTTTAATTGTTCGGCTGTTGTTTGAGTTGGATCGTCAACATGAATAGTTGGTTTATCTAATTTATTAATTTTACTAATATCAATTTTACTTGGTGTTGGTGATAAAATTTCATAATCAATAGGAACACGATAAGTTTTATTTAAGTTATCATATGCTTGTTTAATTTCTGCTTGTGTAGGTGCTTTTTCTAAAATAATTTTACATGTTTTTGGATATAAAATAGTTGGTGTTGCATATTGTACTTTACCAATTCATTTAGGGTTAGCAGTATCATTATCTAAAACTTGTTGAATAGTATCCATATTAATTGGATATGCTCATACTTGTTTATTAATAATTAAACCATTTACATTAGTAAAATTATAACCTTTATCACGGTTAACTTGTCCTTTTGTATATGTTTTTTCTAAATGAAAACTTTTAGATACAGGAATACCCATTGCAGTATTTTCATATAATTCACCATTAACCATTGCTTTTAATTGGGCTTGTGAACCAATTACTTTTAAATACGCAGGTGTTAATCCTAAATAGGCTCTACGACCTAAAACCATAAACATTTTATCTGTTGGCAATCCAAAATATAAATTACTAATTTGATTAGTTAATTCAATCAAAGTTTCATTTAATGTAAAGAATGCCTTATTTGCATCATCAGCATTTTCTGCTGTATAACTACGAAATGGAATTACTTCATATTGACCATCTGCTAAACAATAATCATAAATAGCCTGAATTAATTCACATTCTAAATTAACAAATTTATTTTGTACAACACTAGAAATAGCATCAGCAATAACACCATTTTTAATATTTTGTTCTATTAATGCTAAGTCAAAAGCCTCATTCATTAATTTTAAATTAAATCTCTTATCAATCGGAACTGGAATTCTTGTTAATCCCATTGTTTGAGTTGTTCCACCATTTGGTAATGAATAATCATCTTGTCATACCACACGATGAGTTAAATTATATAGTGCTTGTCCTGCATTAGGTAATCAAGCAACTTGTTCNGCAGTTGCTGTTGCATACTGCATAATACTTGCATATTCATTATATAAAGGTCCACGCAATAAAGCATTAACCATATCAACATAGGCTTTTTGACCTGTTGTATTACCTTGCAATGTAAAAGGTACTTGTGGCAAATTAATTGTTGCCATAAT
>NZ_RXFY01000127.1:0-2583 GCF_044714355.1 Spiroplasma sp. ald
TCTGATTTTCAACAACTTGCTGGTAAAAAAGCACTAATAAATAATTATTTTATTGATAAAACAATTATTTTAATAGGTTATGCAAGAAGTCTAATATATAACCGTAACAACATATTTTCATAAAACATATTCTAATCAATTTACTTTTAATCCTTTTGATAAATACCATGTCTTTTATGAAAAATTTGTAACCCCATATTTACCGTTAAATGAAAGAATTAAAAATATTTTAAAAGAACACAATCAAGTATATTCAGAAAACAAACAAGCATTTAATGGTTTGGGTATTTTTAATTTACGATTAACAATGGGTGCTGTTTGAAATAAAATACCTAATATTACTAAAAAACTTGTTTTAACAAATAAAGAAGAACGACCTGATTTATTTGAACTTGAATACTACGGTTTTGAATATAATGATAATGACCCCGGTATTTATGTTTTACGAAATTATCGTAAATATATTAAAGAATATAATTTACAAGATTTTTATAACTCAAATACAAAACAGTATCAATTTGATAGTTATTCAATTGGTGTTGATTATGCTAATGGTAGTGAAGACCATACGGTATTTTTGTTTAGTGGTTATAAAATTAATGAAAATAATGAATATGATAAATATTTAATTGAAGAAAATGTTGTTACCCCAAAAAATGCAATGAATTTAAATGAAATAGTTGAACATTATGGACAATGAATAATCAATACTTTTGATAAATTTGATGGTTTTGAATATGCGACATTTCATTATGATATTAATGCCCATGACTTTATGCAAAAATTACAAGAAGATATTTACCCTTATTTAGGCTATAAAATTAAAATGTTTAAAGCCAAAAAACATCAAACTTCGTTGAATAAAGAAACGGGTATAATCAATCGTGTAACATGAATAAGAAAAATGTTTGTCCAAGGCAAAATATATGGCATATTAGATAATTTCCCCGTTTTTAGATAAATGTATTAGTGAATTAAGGTTTATCGATACCAAAACAAACACACCCGATAGTAAAATGTATCATGACCCATATGATGCTTTGTTTTATGGCTCTTATCCGTATCGTTTTAAAATGGAAATATAAAAAGGTTTTAAAAACCTTCTAAAATTTATAAATTTTATTTACTTTTTATTTACTAAATAATTAGTATTTAATGATTTTTCTAAACTAGGTGATTTTTCTTGTATTTTATTACCATCATCATTTTTCAATAGTTCAGGATGACAATTTTTATAACTTAATTTAAGATTTTTTCTAACTGAATTAAAATCTAGTATCTCAACTTCAATTTCACCACCAACATCAAAAAAATCTCTAATATCTCTAACAAAGTAATCTGAAATCTCACTAATATGAATTAAACCATCGGCCTTTTCTGCTCTACAAAAAGCACCATAAGGTGTAATATTTGTTATTTTAACATTAACTTTACTTCCTTTTTATACATAAATTAAATATACTTCCTTTCTTTAAATGCTTTAATTATATCATTAAGACTATAAAAATCATTTGCAGAATTGAGCGAGCGGTTGATTTTCTTAAATTTTTGTGATAAGATGACTTACAAGTTAAAAAAATTTTGGGATTCTTTCAAACAAATTTGGAAACCTTTATAAAATTCTGCGCTTAACGCTTAGAATTTTTCCCAAGTATTTTGAAAAGCGCGGCAAAAGTTTTTTTAAACTTTAAGTAATTTTTCGCAAAACTTATGGAAATCACCGCGAGCCCAGATTGACCACTTTATTATTAAATAATTTCCTTTCAAACTCTTAAATATCCCTTGTATAATTATTAAATAATTTCCTTTCAAACTCTTAAATATCCCTTGTATATATATAATTGTGATTGTAAAAATATTTAGCGAAAGGAATTATCATAATGAAAAAGATATTAAGTCTTTTAGGAACAATCACTATAATTGGAACAAGTATAACCAGTTTAGTTGCTTGTAATATATTTAATAAAGATTTTAATAATAAAATTGAAACATTTAAATATACAGAAGAAGAATTAAAAGAACTAAAAGAAAAGATAAAATAGATACAAAAAATAAAGAAATTAGAGACAATTTAGAATGAATAGCACCACAAGAAAAAGTATTTAGTAAGTTAGACAATAAGTCATATTTTGTTGTGTGGCGTGAACAAAAAGAAGATGATTGATATAGTACTTTATTTATACATAATTCTGACAAAGCTAGAATAATTGATAAAAAATTAGCTATTACTAAAACAGAGGGATTCCTTGATTTACTTGCTGGTGGCAGTGGTGGTGGTTTAGAAAGAATTTGAAGTAGAGATAATGGTACTTATTTTAAATCAGTTTATCGTTGAAATTTAAATACAAATATTCCTAATTTAACTGTTGATTCTAAAACTGGTGAAATAAAAGTTGAAGGAAAATAAATATAAAAACCCATTTAATTAATTAAATGAGTTTTTATATTTCTAATGTAATTAATGATATTTTTCATTATTTCTATTAAATAATTCTAAATTATTATTAGACTTCTTGCATAACCTATTAAAATAATTGTAAATATTTTTAAAAAGATACTAATAGCAAATTATAATTTTAATTA
>NZ_RXFY01000128.1:0-2521 GCF_044714355.1 Spiroplasma sp. ald
AATGAAGAAGATTATTTAAGATTATCAGTATGAAGTTTTAGAGGTAAAACAAAAAGTGTCTTAAATAATTATTTACGCGATATGACAACTAATTATAAAACTAGTTTTTTACTGCCACATGACTATGAAATACCAACATTTAATTACCCAGAATATGTATTACCACCAGTTCCATATAACTATCCAGAGTATACAAAAGATATTATGCCTTCTGATGTAGTACTACCATTAATAACTAGATTTAATTCAGAAATAAAATGTAAACAAGTAGATAGTAATCCAATAAATTTTTTTGCAGATGAATTTAATTATGGTTATTATGAGGTAGAAATTGACTTAAAACAAATTGACCCAACAATTCAAAGTATTGATAAATTTATTAGTTCATATAAAACTATCGAAATAAGTAATCTAGGTAATTTACAAGTTGAATGTGGGCCACCAAATATAGAGAATTTTATTCCTAATATAAATGTTGATTTATACGGAGCAGTTGATAATTGTAATAATAAATTATTTTCATTATCAGAGATAAAATTATTAGAAGATGGTTATTCACAAGTTGATAAAGTTAATTTTAAATTTGATATTGATAATTTAATTGTATTAAATACTAATGAAATACCAATAAATGATATTAAAACATTTAAAACTGGTTATACTAATGGTTTACCAAGTGAAAAAAAATATTATAATAGATATGAAGCACCAAATAATATATTTGAAATATATTTTTCATTGCAAATAACATCATGGTCTAATAATGTTAATAATAAAATTAAAGAAATATATTTACAATCATATTATACAAATGATATGAAATTAAAAATTAGATTTTCAAAAGCATTAATTGGTAATTTATCAGCAAAAATATTAAGAAGTACCAGATGATTTTGCGGTAATAAAGATTATATTGTATTAAATATTAATAATCCCAATATATTGGGTATTCGCAATAAAAGTGATAATCCGGTTAAAATTACAACAAAACCAAGATAAAAATAAAAAGAGATTTATATCTCTTTTTTTATTCTCCTTTAACTTTTATATTACCATTTTCATCAATATCTAATAAATCAGATATATTAATATTAGTATCTAAATTTCAACGATAAACTGATTTAAATCTTGGAGCAGGTCAATCACTTATAACTCTATAAGAACGAATAACAATTGTAACCATTGGTGATTTTCATTCTAAATTTAAAGTATAATTTTCATCTGCATTCTTTTTATCAATTTCAATACTTGGATGAGTTCTATCTATTAGATTATTATTTTTAAACTTGGTAATATTTCAATTTTGACCTTTTCATACTACATAATATCATTTATTATCAACTGTATTAAATGGTTTTTCCTGTGGTGCTATTCATTCTAAGTTATCTTTAATTTCTTGATTATCAGTGTCTATTTGGTTTTCTTTTTTTAAATGTTCTAATTCTTCAGGGGTATATTTTTCTGGTGTATTACAAGCAACTAAACTTGTTGTACTTGTTCCCACTAATGATATTGCACCAATAATACTTAATAATCTTTTCATTTGATTATTTCCTCTTTTATTATCAATTAAGTGAATCTATTGAAACCGTATAATTAACATTTATATTCCCCGTATAAGTATTTGTATCAAAAGAATTGATAATTGCATTGTTATTACTAATATTTTCAACGTTAATCTTTGTGATATCTAGATTGTTATACATTTCTTTTAGTTTATTTTTAATTTGTTGTTTTGTTGGACTAGATAAATTTTCAGTTTTAAATTCACCTAAATTAGGTTGAGTGATAATTTTATTTAAATTAATATTAGATGTAAAAAAAACATCTACTGTATTTGCATAAATATTTGGATATTTATAACTTAATTTTGCACTTATACGTGTTATATCTTTAACTTCAATATTTAATAATATGTTATTATTTTTATCAAAAATATTATTTTTTTCTTTTAGTTTATTTTTAATTTGTTGTTCAGATGGTAAATCAATCCCATTAGTTATAATTGAACCTAAATCAGTATTTGTAATAATTGATTTTAATGAAATAATATATGTAATATTTACTTTACCACTATAAAAACTGTTATCAGAAGAAACAATTGTTGCATTGTTATTACTAATATTTTCAACTTTAATTTTACTAATATCTAAATTAGGATTTAATTGTTTTAACCAATCTTTTAATCACTGTTCTTTGGGTAATTTAATTCCATAAGTAATAATTGAACCTAAATTTGTTTTTTCTATTATTTTTGTTAAATCAAAAGACTTATCAACTATAAAAGTAAGTATTCTTTCACCAGAAAATCCATCTATAGTAATATTTACAGAATTTATAGTAATATTTTTAACTTTAATTTGATTGGATTCTATATGTGGGTATTTTTTAATTAATTTTTCTTTGATTTGTTGTTCTGTTGGTTTGTCGGCCCCATTAGTTTTAAAAATAGGGTCTTGTGTTTGTCTTTTACCTCTTATAGTTTGTTCTTTTTGATAAGGGCTAGCGGCAATTGTTGTTG
>NZ_RXFY01000129.1:0-2439 GCF_044714355.1 Spiroplasma sp. ald
AATATTTACAATTATTTTAATAGGTTATGCAAGAAGTCTATTGAATTGATAAAACAACACTAAAAAAACTAAAGCTGATTAAAATGGCAAACAATAATTGATAATAAACTTGTCAATCTTTTCAAGTTTTTTTATTGCAAATCATTCTAATTCTCCTTTTAATAGATATATTATAACCATAAAAAAAATACTAGTTCTACTTTTTTTCAACAAATTAGTATTTTTTTTATTTATTTAACTTGTTTTTGATAAACTGATGTTTTTGTTTTATTTCGTCCAAATTTTTCAAACTTAACAATCCCATCAATTAAGGCAAATAAGGTATCATCATCACCACGCCCAACATTTACTCCTGGGTGAACTTTTGTTCCACGTTGACGATAAATGATTGATCCTGCTCTAATTGTTTGGCCATCAGCTCTTTTTGCACCCAATCGTTTTGAATGTGAATCACGACCATTTTTAGTCGATCCTACTCCTTTTTTTGAAGCAAATAACTGTAAGCCTAATGCGAACTTCATCATTATTCTTCAACCTCCTTTACACTAATAAATTTTTGATATTGCTGATAAATTGTTAAAAATTGATAATAAATTGTTTGTAACATAACTTGTAAGTCAGCACTATTATTTTTTACTGTAATAATAATTAGTCCTTCTTTAACAATGAATTGACAACTATTTGGTTTAATTTGATCAATTGCATTTAAACCACCAGTTGCAATTCCTGTTATTGCGGCACAAACAAGATCTTTACCATATTCAGCTGCTTTAGCATGACCAGTAATTTCAATTTTTTTAATTTTTTTCTCAGTTTTCGTAATTATAATCTTAATCATAATGTTTTACTTGTCACTTTGTTTTGTTTTTGATGCTGGTTTTTTTGCTGATGTTGTTGATGAACTTTTAGTTGCTGGCTTTGCTACAGTTGTTGTTTTTCCTGCTGGCTTTGCCGCTACTGGTTTTTTATCACCTGAAGAAACTGCTTTTGTTGTTGCTGTTTTTTCTGTTGTTACTGGTTTTTTATCAGTAACAGGTTTTACAGTTGACTTTGTAGCAGTTGTTGATTTTGTTACCGTAGGTTTAGCTTTGGCATCTGTTGTTGTTCCTTTAGCAGAACCTGATAAAAAAATTTGATCAATTTTAACTTTTGTATATGGCTGACGATGCCCATATTTTTTATGTTGTGTTTTCTTTGGTTTATAATGGAAAACAACAATTTTCTTTTGCTTTCCTTGTTTTAAAATTGTTCCTGTTACTGATGCCCCTTTAATAAAAGGAGTTCCTACTTCTCCATCAATCATTAAAACTTCAGTGAAATTAACTTTTTCACCTTCATTACCATTTAACATTTCAACAAATATTTCATCACCTTGAGAAACACGAAGTTGTTTCCCTCCAGTTTTAATTATTGCAAACATTTTTACACCTCCAGTTTAGACTCGCCTTGTAAGTAGATAAGTATTGCATATCCTTTAGGTACTTAAAAGTCAAAGAGCGGTTGAAACTGAAACAACCATAATTAATTATATCGTTATCTTAAAAAAATTCAATAAATTTTATGTTTTTCTTAAAAATAAATTATTCTTCAGATTGTAAGACACGTTCTTCTTTTTTATTACAATTACAACATTCTTCGCAACTATCGCATACTTTACAATCTGGATCTAAATCATTAATTTTGTTGCATTTTTTTCCACAATCACAAGTAATTTCACGATATGTCCCCATAATGTTTATATACGTTCCCATTTATTTGCACTCCAATCTTTTTGTTAATTTTATCCCTATTTTATTATTATTAGATATCTTATTTTTTCTTATTATCGACTATATGTTTCATCTTCCTCAACTTGTTCAACAGTAAATCTTTAATTCGTTTTGTTTAATTATTTTCTATCTTTTGGAAAAAAGTTATTAGCCTCATTAAATATTTTTTATATTCATTAGCATAATCTTGATTATATACTTTATTGTTTTCAATATTTTTATTTTTTACATTAAATATTGGTTCTAATGCTTTGGCATCAATTTCAGCATTAATTCCACTATTTACATATGTTTCTAATGTTTCATCAATGTGGTCAAAAATTTTAGTTGATATTTTAATAGTTTCATCTTTATTAAAACCAAGTTTTTTTAAAAATATATTAAACTCTTTTTAAACTGATTTATAACTTCTTTTAAAGGTAGACTTTATTTCTGAAATAAATTTCATATTAAATTTTCCTTTTTATATAAGCAAAGTAATTTATTTTAAAAATATTATTTCTATTTTTAAAATCATCTACATCGTGGTTGATTTTACAATTTTTAATGTAAAGTGTCAATAAGGTATAATAGACTTCTTGCATAACCTATTAAAATAATTGTAAATATTTTTAAAAAGATACTAATAGCAAATTATAATTTTAATTAATTATGTCTTTTATTTAAAAAT
>NZ_RXFY01000013.1:0-18677 GCF_044714355.1 Spiroplasma sp. ald
TTTAAAACCCTTATAAAAATCATTTCGGGCTAATTTTCCAATTGTATATAATAAAGTTTCATTATTAGCCTGCTTTGTAAAATCAAATATTAATTTATCAGATAAAATCTTTTTACCCGTAACTTGTTTTACAATATCTTCTAAGTTATTAGCAGTTATTACACCTAATTTTTCAAGTAATTTAGTTTCTTTTGATAATTTTAAAATTCTAGTTGTTCGTGCTGCTCGTGTTAATTTACCAATCCCACCAATTGCTGGTAATAAATTTAAGGCAGTACTTTTTGCGGTTACTTCTGAGGTTAAACTATCATATATTTGATTTACAGCAAAATCGGTTGCTGTTTCTACTCCAAACGAGATAAATGCTGCGGCAAAATTAGATAATCCCGCACCAAGACCAATAGCAGATGCTACACCACCAGTTAAAACTGATAAACCAAGGGCTAAAACTTGAATTCCTAAAAATTCTAATAACTGTAAACCAAAACTTTTTTCTTGTTGTTGAATTGATAATCTAGTTGGATTTTTTTTAACAGCATAAATAAGGGCTGTTTTAGATGTTCCAATTGGCATATCTATCAAACGAAAAAGTACTATTTTTTAGTACTATTAAGAATTTTTAATTTTAACATCAATCGGATTTGTTTGACCAGCAGCATTGTTTTTACCTTCAATTTGAAATTCAACAGTTTTATCGTTTGTAATATCAATTGGTGAATCTTCACCCTTACTTTCAATAAAATAATCGAAATCACTTTCAGTTAAAGAACTATCTACTGCTTTTACCGCTTTTAAAACAACAGCTTTAAATTGTGGTTTTAATTGTTCGATTGTTGCTTGTGTTGGGTCTGTAACATGAATAGTTGGTTTATCTAATTTATTAATTTTACTAATATCAATTTTTGTAACAATATGTTTAATAATTCCCTTAGGTTCAACTACCGCTCCACCCAAATATAAAACACGTTCCATAATCAAAGTATTACCCATTCCAGTACCTAACGCAGCAGCACCAACCCTTAAAGGGGTATGGTCTTTTTTGCGTAAAATAAGAGGGTCATATTTTTTACTAAATTTAAAAGCAATTGCATTAACACCATCTGGTAATAATTCAATTGTTCCTTCTGAACCATCTTTATTAATAATTGGTAATTTTTTAGGAACCGTATAGTATGTTGTTTCTTCAACAGTTTTCATTGCTCCACTTGTTGCAATTACACTATTTATTTGGTCATTTGCTCCAAGTTGTAACTGTAATTTATTACGAATTCCACGAATAAAATCAGCCGAACCCAATACAACTGTTTCTGATGGAGTAAAGCCATTTTCATATATTTTATCCATAATTTCATCGTGGATTTGTAAAGCGTTTGTATCATCTGCTTTTTTACCTTGAATAGTTGTAACTGTTTCTTTATTAATAATTTCTAAAATTTTATTGCGTTTATAAGAAACCTCAGTATCCATTGCTTGTTCAATATCAGCAGCCCAAAGATTAGGATTAAAATCACTTTCTACGGGGTCTAATTTACGAGCAAAGGTTAAAATTGTATCTAATTCAACAATTCCATCTTCAAATTCCACTGTTGAATATTTTAGTAGGTTATCATCAGTATTAAATACTTGTCCATTTTTTCCTAGACCTTCATTATATTTAATATTTTTCTTTCTTTTATATGTTAAACCAAATTTATTTGCTTCTTTTCACGCAAATAAAGCTTCTCAACTAAATTTTTGTTGATAAGTTTGTAAATATCATTGTTCAAATGTTTCTCTATCTCGTTGTGTTGCTTGATTAGCAATATCTCCAAAAATTCTTTGTGGGTTTTGTGCCATAATTTAATTCCTTCTTTCTATTTATTAAATACATTGTCTGTATCTAAAATATTGTTTTCTTTATTTTCTACTTTTGGTACGCCGCCAGTGTTAATTGTTTGTGCCTTAGTTAATTCATCATAAACACTTTGCAATTGTGCTTTAATGATTTCAATATCATCACTAATATCATAAGATTTTAATAAGACATTTTTAAATTCTTCATTATCAGTTAAAGAATTAATAAAGTCAATTACTTCAATTTGTTTTAATTGAATTGTTTGTTGTTCAATTTGTGAACTTAATTCATTATTTTTTGTTTGTAGTTCGTTGATTTGCTGATTATTATTTTCTAAATTACTTGCATTAAATTCTTCAACTTCAGCAGTATTTTCTAAAATAATTTCAGCAGTTTTAATATCTAAATTACCGTCTTCATTTTTAATTGGTTCATTATTTTCATCTATAAGAACATATTTTACATTTTTTAATGCCATTATTTATCCTCCTATTTTTTAATATTTGTATTTGTTCTTTTTCTAATAGCCTTTTGGATAATTTCAAAACTATCAACTCGAAAAGATAAAAAATATCGTTTAGTTTTTATATTTAACTGATTAAATACCGAGCCTTTAATTTTTATCTCATCATCTTTTTTTAATTTCAAAAACGCAGATACAACTAAAGGACTATATATTGATAATGTTGAGTAATTTAATCCGTCTCATTGACACTTAGCCGAACAAGCATCAACTTCAACACCACCAGCAACAAGGGCTTTAATTTTGGTTTTGATCGGATTTTCATGTAATCTAACAGTTAATTCCAATTTATTAATCCTTTTATTTTTTATTTTAGGTTTATTAGTTATTGGTTTTTTAGGTAAATTACTTTTTGCTTGTGCCATTTCTATCAACTCCTTTTTCTAAAAAATACTGTAAATGTTTTCAAGCATCGTGTTCGTGCTCTGTCATTTTAATATTTCCTTTATAAAAATAATTTTTCTTAATAACTGGCGACTGTAAAACATAATTTAAATTAAATAAATATTTGCATAAAACTTTTAAACCACCAATGAATTTAGGAGTAGATAATGGGTTTTTTATTTTTAAACCCTTATGAAGTTGATAATCTTCAATTATTACAATAACTTTATTTAAATAAAAACAAATTTTATTTTTAAAATAATTTAATATTAAATACATATTATTTATTGCTTCTTCTTCATTTTTGGAATTAAAAGTAATATTACTAATTATTTTCTTTTGCAAAACATTATAAATAATAATACCAGTTTGTCCAATTCCAGCAGGGTCAACTGCAATAATATATTTCATATTTTTTATTATTTATAATGTTTTATTTAAATACAAAATATAAATTTTCTAATTGTTTGATTATTTTTAACATAAAAAACCTACTTTCATATATGTAATCAACTAAATTATCTTGTAAATAAAAAATAATTTATTAATAAAAATAAATTGTATAAATACAATCTAAATATTAATAAATTAAATATCTTTTTTATTTTATTTGCTTTTTTTAAATTGTAAATGTATAAAATAAAAAATTAAATTTATAATAATTAATAATATTTAGTCGGATAAAATTGTATTTATAACAATTTAAATATTAAGAATTACATAAATTTAATTCCTAACAACTTAATTATATAAAAAATTTAAAAAATTACAATAAAAAATAGCTATTAATTTTATCCGACTAAAATTAATAGCTATTTATAAAATAGAATAAGTTTTTGTATTTGGACTTATTCAATATTATTATAACACACTAAAAAAAAATACAATAATAACAAAACAAGGGTTTTTACCTTATTTTGTAAAATAAAATAATTAATTTTGATAAAAAACAGAAACTATAACTTACTTTATGTTTAAAGCCCAAATACTAATTAATTTATAGTTTTTTGTTCTATTTGAATTATATCATTTTTTTAAAAAAAATAACTATTGGTATTTTTTTAAATTAAAATACACTGAATGATAAAAGAATTGCACTTCATAATACAGCCTATAATTTCAAAAAAAATATTTATTAATATAGTATAATTAAAATGATTAAGATTACTAAAATTAAATTTATGTAATTCTTAATATTTAAATTGCTATAAATACAATTTTATCCGACTAAATATTATTAATTATTATAAATTTAAATTTTTAATTAGTAATTATTAATTGAAAAAAATAATATTTAACTTATTTTTGGTAGTAAATTGTTTTTAAAAACAATTTACTACTTTTTTTATTTTTATTTAAATCATTTTAATTTGTTGTTGTGAATAAATTAAAAATAAAAATTTAATGTTTTGCTTATTTGGAATACCGAAAAACCAAATATGGCTTTTAAAAAAAATATTGGAGTAAGCTGCTACCTCGGATAAAAAGATGCTACACAACTGTAAACTTGTTTTTTGCGATTTTGTAAATTAATGATTTTGATTAAGTTAGACGCGTAGTGGTGCATTCATAACATTTAATAACAAGAATAAAAATAAAATCGTGTGCGTAGCAGTAGCCGACTGTTTTAGAACTGGATAAGAATTTCTAAATTAACTACATGGGTGACTTGTCGGGGGGGTATTTGTGTCAAATAACAAAATAAACAATATAAATTTAAAAAATATCGCCACAGCACTTTCACTTGGAAGTGAGTGCAGGCGAATCAAATTGATTTTTTCTATCTCAATCTTGTTTTTATAAAATTATTTGAGAGAAAACATCAATTACCCACTCTTTTTTAATTTTTTCTAATAAAATAAAAAAATTATCTTATTTAGATAATTTTAGTTAAATTAATTTACTAATAATTAACATTTAAATTATAACATAAAAACATTAATAAGAGGGGTATTTAAAAATGAAAGAATTTACTAAAATTAATAACAAAAAACGAATTACTAGTTATGAACATTTAAATAAAAAATATGATTTAAATTTTAGTGACTATAATTTTGGTTTTGATTGAGAAGTATTTAAAGATTTTGTTGGCGATAGTTATGCCCAATATTTTACCACAAATTGTTTTTTTAAGTTTGTTTCAGCGGGACGTGGGACTAATAAAACATGAAATCATTTAGCAGAAAAATTATTTTTTGCTTGCAATTTTACGGATGCTTCGTCGGTCATTTTACGAAGATACAACAACACCCACGAAGATACTACATTTGGCGATACAATTAATGTTTGTAATTATCTATATGATAAATATGAAATTGATATAGGACCTGACAATGAAAATGGTGTTGTTTGACCTAAAAATGTTAAAGAGGGTGGCGAGATTGTTTTTCCTAGTGGTGTGAGAATTGCTTTTGCGGGTTATGCTAATGGTAATAAAATTATGGGGAAAGTTGGCAAAGGTAGCGGTATTATATCGGCATGAACAGATGAAATGATACACGCTGAAGAAAAAGAAATTTTAACTGATAAAGAACTAGATAAAAGATATAATAATTTAAGAGTTTCAATGTTTCGTTCTAAAAGTTTAAAAGTATCTTATGAAAAATATACTGATGAAAATAATAATGAACAATATAATTTAGATAATCCTACTCCAGTAAAAGAATTATCTTGGACATTTCAAGAATGAGATAATATAACAAAACAACACACAATAGCAACAACTTATTTTCATAAAACATATTCTAATCAATTTACTTTTAATCCTTTTGATAAATATCATGTCTTTTATGAAAAATTTGTAACCCCATATTTACCGTTAAATGAAAGAATTAAAACTATTTTAAAAGAACAAAACCAAGTATATTCAGAAAATACACAGGCGTTTAATGGCTTAGGTGTTTTTAATTTACGATTAACAATGGGGGCTGTTTGAAATAAAATTCCCGATATTACTAAAAAACTTGTTTTAACAAATAAAGAAGAGCGACCTGATTTATTTGAACTTGAATACTACGGTTTTGAATATAACGATAATGACCCCAGTATTTATGTTTTACGAAATTATCGTAAATATATTAAAGAATATAATTTACAAGATTTTTATAATACCAATACAAAACAATTTCAATTTGATACTTATTCAATTGGTGTTGATTATTCTAACGGTAGTGAAGACCATACAGTATTTTTATTTAGTGGTTATAAAATTAATAAAAATAATGAATATGATAAATATTTAATTGAAGAAAATGTTATTACACCAAAAAACGCCATGAATTTAAATGAAATAGTTGAACATTACGGCCAATGAATAATCAATTCTTTTGATAAATTTGATGGTTTTGAATATGCAACATTTCATTATGATATTAATGCTCATGACTTTATGCAAAAATTACAAGAAGATATTTACCCTTATTTAGGTTATAAAATTAAAATGTTTAAAGCTAAAAAACATCAAACTTCGTTTAATAAAGAAGCGGGTATAATCAATCGCGTAACCTGAATAAGAAAAATGTTTGTTCAAGGCAAAATATATGGTATTTTAGATAATTTTCCATTTTTAGATAAGTGTATTAGTGAATTAAGGTTTAGTGATACCAAAACAAATACACCCGATAGTAAAATGTGCCATGACCCATATGATGCTTTATTTTATGGTTCTTATCCGTATCGTTTTAAAATGGGAATATAAAAAATTGCTGTTCAGCAATTTTATTTTTTAATATTAAACTATTTTCCACATTTTATATCGCCTTCATTGATAGTAAATCATTTATCATCTATTTTTTGAATAACAAAACTACAATTCTCACATTTACTTAAATCTTCATCTAAACTTATTAATTTATGCATAATATTTTATCCTCCTTTTTTATTTATTATTTTTTCAATTTTCATAAATTGTATTTATAGCATTACGATATATTGTTGATTTATCGATATCAAAACCACTTTTTTTCATTTCTTTAAATTTATTTTCTATATTTTCATAACTAGATATTGTTATAATTATTCTTTTTGCTTTTTCTTTGATTAATTGTTTATTCAAAAAATAATTTATTTCTTTATCTTGTTTTTTTAATTCATTATTTTTATTTAAAATTTGTTGAGTTGTTTTGCTTTTTTGAGTATTTAATCCTAAGTTTAAAGAATTCATTAATTTTTCATTTAATTTTTTCGCCATTTATAGTATATCCTTTTGTAGTAATTCTTTAGTAAGCAAAAAGAAGGGGCTTTTATCTGTTAATGTAGGATTTGATAACATAGTATGTTTTTCTAAATTTATTGAAGAAGGAATAATTGTATTTAAAATAATAGTTGAATATTCTGAATTTAAAATTTGTTCTTTAATAAAATCATGAGTTTTATTTTTTCTAAAATTATTTAAAACAATAGAATTCATATTATTACTTAAGTTTAATCCAATTTTTTTTCATTTTTCTAAATAATTTTTATAATCATCTAAAAATGTTTCTATACCCTCAAAACTAAATTTATGTGGGACTATTGTTATTATAATTTCATCCACACTTAAAAAAACATTTTCAGTTATCAAAGTATTTGTAGGATTTATATCAAAAAAAATGTAATCATATTTTTCTTTTAAATAATCATTTATTTCTTTCAAATTGTTTTTTAAAATAAAGTCTGATGCAGTTTCTGAATTTAAAACCTGCAAAGTTTTTTAATTAAATTTTTATATGCAGGAATAATATCGATATTTTTGTAATTTGATTTTTCAATTGAATTTTTAAAATTTTCTGATTTATTTTTTTGTAAATTATCAGGTATAAATCAATATTTTATTAAACTTTCTTTTTCTATATTTATATGATTTCTAAAAACCCCAGTTAAATTTCCTTGCGGATCAATATCAAATAATAATATTTTTTTTCCCAACTCTGCTAAAGTGCGAGCAACACCAACTGTTAATGTTGTTTTCCCAACTCCGCCTTTTGAATTTGCAAAAGTAATCATTTTCATATTAAAATCTCCCTTATTTTTTATTTACAATTTGTATATAAACTTAATAAAATTAATGTTAATTCGCTATTATTATACCATTTGTATATACAAATGGTATATATTTTTATATAGTATGTTTATTTATTTTTAAAGTAAAATTAAATTTATTTTTATTACAAAACCCCCTACAAAAATAACACTCGATGCGTTACAGGCGATAATTTAAAAACAATAAATAAAAAACTCTTATTTTATAAAGGTTTTAATCAAAATAACTATATTTTGGGCGAGCGATTGATTTTCTGAAATTTTGTGATAAAATGACTTACAAGTTAAAAAAGTTTTTGAGGTTCTTTCAAACAAATTTGGGAACCTTTATAAAATTCTTCGCTTAACGCTTAGAATTTTTCCCAAGTATTTTGAAAAGCGCGGCAAAAGTTTTTTTAAACTTTAAGGCGTTTTTCACAAACTTATGAAAATCACCGCGAGCCCAGATTTATAATATAATTAATTTATTTTACAAGTACACACAAATAAATCAACTTGTAAAATAAATTTACAATGCTATAATGATGATAAATCTTGATAAAAAGTTTCAAAATAAGAAAGAAAATTATACAAAATGAAAAAAATTTTAAGTTTATTAAGTGTATTAACTATTAGTGGAACATCATTACCAATAACAACTGCCGCTAGCCCTTATCCAAAAGAAAAAACTATCAAAAATAATGATATTAATTCAGAAACAAATAATTTAGAAACTTTGAATAGAAATAAAAGAGGAGTTAATCACGGAGATGAAATTGAATCTTCTAGAGATGATATTTTTGCTTCATTTAAACCTGATTTGTGAGAAGAAATTAAAATAAATTATAATTATTATTCTAATTTATCTGATTTTCAAGAATGATTTAAAAATAGAATGAATGCTGGGGTTTGACAAGACCATAGAATTTCTAATCATGCTCTTAAAGGACTTGCAAAAAATATTTGAAATAATTGAAGTACATATAACTCTACTTGAGAAAATAGTAGTAAGCGTCAAAGAATAAGAATTAAGTGTGCATGAAATAGTACTTTTGGTTATAGATATGTAAATATAAGACGTGATGATAGAGATTTATATCCAAACTGACGTCTTGATAATGAACTTACTAATAATTGAAACATGGATTTTAATAACAAAACTGATTTAGGAATGATTGATAATGATAAAAATGAAACAATTTGAAATGCCGTTAAAAAACAAAACCCTAATTTAGATATTTCACAGTTTAATATTGTTAATAAAACTAATTTTTCTTTTTTAAATAAAAAATTTTCTGTAGAAATTACTGTAAAAGCAAATAGTAAAAAATATCATACTACAAAAAATATTAAATTTAGTTTTATTAGCAAAGATTTTTTAATAAATGAATTATCAAATATTCTTGGACAAGAAAATTTAATTAAAAATTGAATTTCAATTTTTAATGAATGAAAAGTTGAAATTAACCGTCAAAAAATGCAAGATTTACCTAAATATGGTAATGATGAACGTGGTCAAGCTTTAAAAAGAACTTGAAAAGGAAATCATTTAAGTGAACTTAAAAATAAATTATTATCTTTAAATCATATTTTAGAAACAATTGATAATAAATTTAAAATAAGTGAATTGTATAAAACTGTTCAGGGATTGCAAAAAGATATTAATGACTTAAAACAACAAATTAGTGAATTAAATCAAAAAATAGATAATATAAAAACTGATTTAGAAGGTAATAAAAATTTAGAAACTTGTACTAAAGCTGGAGCTTTTATTTCAGCTACTACAGGATGAATTCCTGTTCTTGGAACATTAGTTTCAACAATTTCAGGAACAGTTTCAGCAATTTGTGATATAGCTAATACATAATAAAAAATTAAATGGAAGTAAATATTAATTTACTTCCATTTTTAATTAAATTAACAAGCAAAATTATGTAAAAGTAGAAAGGACAAATATGAGAAAAATATTAAGTATTTTAGGAACAATCACTTTAATTGGAACAAGTGCAACAAGTTTAGTTGCTTGTAATACGCCACAATATACACAAAAAGAATTATTAAATTTAAAAGAAAAAAATAATATAAAAACAAAAGATGGTATTTTAGAATGAATAGCACCACAAGAAAAACCGTTTAATGAGAGAGTTGATAATAAATGATATTTTATAATATATAAAGATAATTCTAATAATACAAAAATATCAAAAAAAATAAATAATAATCCAAATACCAATGTCGCATTACCATGGTCTCCAAATTGAATAAAAGTTTATCGTTGAGATGGTAATGGTGAACCTAATTTACCTGAAATAGATAAAAATGGTAATATAAAAATATAATATTTTTTTCTTTTATTCCGATTTACAATAAAATAATCATTTTAATAAATGATTATTTTATATTTCTAATGTAATTAATGATAATTTTTCATTGTTTTTATTAAATAATTGTAAATTATTAATATTAATTTGTTCTTTTATGGGTGGATAAGAAAATATTATACTATTTGATTGTTTTAAAAAATCAATAACTGCTTTATTTGAATAATATTTTTCATCTTCAACACCATTTTTATATAAATATCAAGTATTATCTTCGATTAATTTTAAATATGTATTTCTATCTTTTCCGCTGACTTTAGTTCCAATTGAGGTGCTTTTAATTAATTCTAAGTTTATATCTTTTCCTTCAATATTTTTTTCATTTTGTTTTTCAATAAAAATATTTATACCATAATTTCCATAACCTCATATTCCCGATATTTCAATTTGATTTAAAATAAATAATTTTTGATGATTATAAAAAGTTATTTTAATATTATCTTCAACTAAATTTTTAGTCATATTCATTCAAGTTGCTTTAGAATAAAGTAATCTATATCATTGCGAAAAATAATTTAAATATTCTTCTATTTTGTCATTAGAAACAATTAAATTAGTTAAATATTTGCCATATTCTCCATCAGATAATTTAATTTCGGCAGGAATAAGAGAGGGAATGTTATTTGTTTCTAGTTCATTTGTTATTGATAATCAATTAAAAAAATTTGTTTCTAATTGATAAACATGGTTTTCTGAAATATCATTGTTTTTAATAGTTACTTTAATTTCATCATCATTGTTTATATTATTTTGTTGTTTTAAATTTCAATTAGTTATATTACCATTTTTATCTATTTCAGGTAAATTAGGTTCACCATTACCATCTCAACGATAAACTTTTATTCAATTTGGAGACCATGGTAATGCGACATTGGTATTTGGATTATTATTTATTTTTTTTGATATTTTTATACTATTAGAATTATCTTTATATATTATAAAATATCATTTATCATCAACTCTCTCATTAAACGGTTTTTGATTTTTATAAACTTCTTTTCAATAATTTTTAGGTGGGGTAGGTCCACCATAAAAATCAAAATATGATGAATTTAATAGTACTTGACAATCTTTAAATTCTCAATAACCATCTTCTATTTTATTGGGAGTTGAAGTTAATTCAAAATAATAAGGAGAAAACAATTTAATATCATCATTATAACCTTTATTAATTGCGTATTTACTATATGTATAGTTTGATAACATATAAATAATTTGTTTAAATCTTTTGACAGCATTATCATTTAAAGATTTATAATTATCTAATTTTCAGTTTTCAAATAAACCATCAATTACATCTTCTGGTTTTTGTCCTTCGAATTTTTGGCGTAATTCAGCAGCTTTATTAGTGGGGTTCCCCTTATTATCGTATTTTGCCCCTTGAAATTTACGGTCATAGTTATAACGATATGTTAGATAATTTAATAAAACAATATTTAATTCTTTAACATCTAATAAACCTAAAATATCTTTACCTTGAATATAGTTTTTTGCAATACTTCATGGTAAAAAACTTTCAGTAAATCAATATTGAAATACTCTTAAAGTAGGATTTGTTTCAATAGGCATTGATAATAATGGTACTAAACTAGCATTTTCAATATTTGATGATGGATAAGAATAAACACCATTGACATTGCCTCAGCACTTAATATTTCCAAATAACATTGATTTAGGGTATTTAATTTCAATACCAGTAAAAACAGTATCTTCGGGTAATGATTTTTGTAAAACTAAGTGAATACTATTTTGGTTTTTTCATTTAAAGTCAGTTATTTTAACTAAATGAGTGGATTTTATAATATCAATACCATCTGGTGAATAAGGGCGTTTATATTCTTCGATGATATAACACTCATTTTTATTTTCTTCACTAATCGGTTCATTAATAGATACTATTTTTAAGTCTAATGATTGTATAAATAACAATAATCCGTTTTTTCTATTAATTAAAACTTTATATATAAGTAAATAAACACTATAAAAAAGCCAAAGTCAACATCGAACCACAATAAATATTGAGATGATCACTTTATAAATAAATTTGCGATAGCTATACGGCGTTTTCTGTCTAAATATAAAATAAATAACTATATTGAATTATTTAATTAGTTCTCGCTTTGAAACTTTCACTTGGAAGTGAGTGCCGGCGAATAAAATTATTTATTATTATATTTAAATTTTATTTTTATAAAATTATTTGAAAGAAAAAACACTTTCTTTTTATTTCTATCTCTTTTTTACAAATAAAAAAATATTAATCATTCTTTTAAAAACAATTAATATTTTTACAATTAAAAGGAAGATACATTAATGTATCACACTAAAATTATAGCAAAAAATCAGATAAAATATATATAACCAAAGGAGTAAATACAAATGAAAAAAATATTATCGATTTTAGGAATAATATCTTTATCTACTATAATATCAACTAATATTATTGCTTGTAACACACCAAATAAAAAAAACAAACCTAACAAACCAATTGAACCAAAATTTATTCCACAACAACCACCAAAAAATAGTAATTGAAAATTAATTGATAGAAGTAATTTTATAAATGAAATTAAAAAACCAAATGATAAATGATATATTGGTATTATTCCATATAATAAAATTTATATAATTTATAAAGTAAAAAATAATATCGAAAAAAATAAATTTATTAATAAACTTTTTACAGAACATGATAATGTTTATCGTTGTGATGGGTTTGGTGAACCACAAAAACCATCTATTAACAAAGACACCGGTGAAATTACAAATTGAAATTAAAAAATAGAATATTAATAAATTCTATTTTTTATTTTTAAAACATTCTGATAAATTTCATAAACACAATTAATAAAAATGTATTTGTAATTACAATATAAAAATCTAAATTAAATTTTCAAATTTTAAATGTTTGTGAAAAAAATTATATGTCGTTTGAAATAATTTACCAACGCCACTTGCCAACTCGTTTGCTTGTTTAACACCCGGTATATTATTTACAATTCATATTGCACCATTTTTTAAATGACAAACCATATCATATCATTTACAATTTTCAATTTGTTCACTTCATCATTGTCCTGTTGGTTTGTCAACAAGACTGATTAAATCTTTTCAGTTGTAAATTCCAAAATTAAAATCATAATAATGATAAAACTCATTTTCTTTTTGAGCTTGCAATTCAAAAACACCATAACCTACTTTTTGAATTGATAAATCTTTAATTCGTAATGGATATTTCTTTTTATCATCAAACAAATAATTTTCTTTATCATTAACTTTAAAATTATTTCAAACAGAATAATCAAAATTAAAAACTTTACCATACTTAGTTTGATAAAATTTATTGGCGTGTGATGAATAAATTTTGACATCTAAACTTTTATAATTATCTGAAAAATAAAAATACTTTGGAAAAATCTTAAAACCGTTACTTACTAACAAACCAAATTTTTTATTGTATCCTTGAATGTAAGTGTCATTTTCTAAATCAAACATTGCTCGTAAATAATTTTTATAAAAGTTATTCATAATTTTAAAACTACTACTTAAAATATTTTTTCACTTCAATTTAAATTCAATTTCATCTTTTTGTTCTTGTTGAACTTCATTGTTAGTAACATTATATAATTTAACAACTGATAAAAAATTATCTGGTTTTAATCCTAAAAAATTTATCACTACTGTATCATAAGTTAAAAAATCTAAATAACTTGCTTCCATAAATGCACCACGATTAGTAAACATCGGCATCAATATATTTGAAAAAAAATATTTTAAAAAACCATCAATATAAATTAAACCTTCTAAGTGTTCATAATTATGTTTATCTTTATTTTGATAAACATAATTTTCAATTCTAAAATATCATAACGGTTTTAAATTTTTATCATTTAATCCACTTTGCATAAATTCAAAACTAAAATTTAATTGTTCCCCATCATATTCATTATTTACATAATGCACTAATGTTATATTACCTCTACGAATAATTTGTTCCTTATTTATTACTAAAATCATCCGATAAACTGCTTTTTTTCTTTTATCTTTTTCAATTTCATCAATAATTTCAAAATCAAAAATTATTTTTTGTGTTCCATCAACATCTAACCTTTCATAATTGGCACTACCACCTTGTTCAAATCTAATATTTTCTTTAACAACATCATCAATAACATCAATTAAAAAATTTCTTTCGTTACCAAATTTTCAATCTGTAATTTCACTGGTGTCTTTGTTAATAGATGGTTTTTGTGGTTCATTGTTTTTTTTGTCATTGATAGAATGAATTAACAATATATCATTTTTCATTAATAATATTATAAGGTGATCCAACTTTTCAAATATTTTCATTTGAAAAATTAAATTTTATAATAGAAAAATTATTAGTTTCTTTTATTTTAACAATTGCAATATACCATTTATTATCTGGTTTATTAGATCGTTCTCCTAATTTTCAATTATCCTGATTAAATTTTATTTTCTCTAAATTTTTAATACTTTTTTCAAATCGATATCAATGATCACCACTATCATATCTCTTAAAATATGTATACATAAAATTTGTTAAATCTTTTAAGAAAAATTTTTTATCAACACTATAAAATCGATCTAACTTATATTGTTTAACATAGTTATCTCAATTTTTATATAACTCTAAAAATTTATCACTTGGTTTATCAAACACAATCCCAATTGCATAACTGTCTTTTAAAAAATCCATATATCAATTTTCATTGTAAGTTAATAACTTTGAAGTTTTTAAAGTTGGATTAACAAAATAATTTGTATCACTTCAATTTTCAAAAAAACTGCTGCGTAAAAACATTGTGTTAATAAAATCTTCTTCATTAATTTTAAAATTAGTACTACGCTTTTGTCTAACAATTTCATTTTTAACTTCACTTTTTTCTAAAACAGAAAATGCACTCAATGAAAAAAACGAAACAAATAAAATCGGTAAAGTTAAAAATCAAAATAAAAATCTTTTCATTATTTTTTTATCTCCTAACTATATAATGTTTTTGAAATAATAAAGCCAGCAATATAAATTCCTGAAACAGTTTGCATAACTTCGTGTGAAAACAAAACCGCCAACTTACCAATTATTTTTAACAATCAATCATTCGAACTATACAAATTCATAATAATATTTGTTGCACCTGATAACTGATTAATAAGTACAGTAATAAATCCAGTTCCAAATATAGCCACAGCAACAACAAATAAAATTAATTTAATCATTATTTATCACCAAACTTCCCTTTTTTATTTTTAGAAACATATTTATCATCAGAACCACGAATTGAACCTTTAATATTTCCACCATATAAATTACTAACTTGATTTTTAACAGAAGAACCAAGTTGATTATAATTAGTTGATGTTCCATGAATAGCATAAATTGATAATTCAACAATCATTGTAAAAATTAAAATATAAAAAAGCGAAACATTAGTTAAAGGTAATTTTATATACATAATCAAATCAAAAATATCCATAAAACAACCAATCACAAATGAAAAAACATTACTTCATGGATCACTACTAACTTGTTCAGATAAAAAATTAATCATCATATTTTGTTCCTTTCTTTTCTTTTTCTTTTTTTGGTTTTAAATTATTTTTCAAAATATCAATGTCAAATAATTCTAACCGTTCTCTATTTGTTAATTTAAAAATGTCAGTTCAAAAATGTT
Organism: Spiroplasma sp. ald; assembly: GCF_044714355.1. NCBI lineage: Bacteria > Bacillati > Mycoplasmatota > Mollicutes > Entomoplasmatales > Spiroplasmataceae > Spiroplasma > Spiroplasma sp. ald. Next base: position 15,817 of record NZ_RXFY01000013.1, read on the forward strand.
CTTTTTTATTTTCAATTTCATCATTTTTTAAATCACGCACAAAACTTAATCAATAACTATCATATTTATTAACAAATTCTAACGGAATAACAATTTTAAAAAACCGCACCCCCAAACTATCATTTGATTTATAACGAGTTCGTTTTCCTTCGGCTAATCGTTCAACTGATTTTTCTTTTCACGCTTGGTAATCAGCGATGTCTTGAAAAAATGCCAATTTTAAAATAAATGATTGATTAAAAATTGAAAAAAATTTATTTTTATTTCGTTTTGGTTTTTTTAAACTCAACGGAATCAAAATTGAATTTGATAAATTACGAATATTATTTCATAACATTCCTTCTCGTTGAGCCGTAAATATTCCTCTATTTTTAAATTGTCTCGCTAAAACAATTCACGGATTTTTACCTGAATGTTTTATTTTTTCTTTATCCGAACTTGTGCCATCAAGATACAAAAAACTTTCATCAAATAAAATTAAACTATCATCCGGTGGCACTAATTTTTTCCGATCTTTAAAATCAAGATTATTAAAAGTTAAAACTTTAACATCTTGATCTTCAGTCGGATAATTACTATAAATATTTTCTGTTAACAATTTCATAACTCGTGATAAATAAGTTAACAACAATGTTTTTCCCGTTCCTAACTTACCAACAATAATCGACAACGGGCAATCTCAAACAAGACGCACTAACTTAAAAGTGTTACATTGATAAACAATATGTTTGTATAATCAAAAAATAAAATAACCAACTTGCAAAACAAATAAAAAATAAAAGGCAAATCCTTGTTGAAACTTTAATGATAATAAAAAAAAACACTACTATAAATTAAATTTCAAAATAACAAAGACAAATTAATATAACAAAAATTTTTTATAATAAATAATAATTTTCACATTTTAATTTGCTTTTTATTTTTCATATTCACAATTCCTTTACAAAATAAATTATTAAATTATCCTTTTATAGTTTTGTCTCCCCATAAATTTAATTCCTAAAATGTTATAATTAACTTGAACAAAAAATATAAAATAGAAAGGAAAAATAAATTATGAAAAAAACAATAACTCTATTAATTTAATTCTTCAAAAAGTTATTTTATTAAACTTATGAAGAGAAAAGACTATAGAAGTAATTAATTTAACTATCAAATCATCGTTTATAACGCATTGAAGTAACTTTAATAACAATTACCACTAATTCAATGCGAATAAAAAAACATAAATTTTAAAACAATCTAATAAATTTAAAAGTCATTCATAACATAAATCATGTTAAAAACACTATTACAATTCACACACCAATCATTAAAATAAAATAATTGGTTTGCGTTAAAGAAATTGAAAGAAACTTTTCAATTTGTCCTTGATTAATAAATAAGAAAATATTCACAAACAACTTTTGCAACTGTTCTCAATGTTGGTTTATCATCGACTACTTACCATTTTAAAAATTAAACAAATAACTTTTAAAAACAAACCAAAGAATAAAATTATAAACAACACAAAAGAGATTGTATATAAAAACTCTGGAACGTTTTTACCAACAATATAAGTAATAAATTGAACTCAATATTGATATAAACTCATTTAATTAATCACCCCTCTTTTAAACATAACGGTAGAGGAGTCTGAAAAGTCCCCTACCGAAAGTTTTAACGATTGAATCTAAAAATTCGCATAATAAAACTAAATACTCATGTTAGGATTGCAAATCCAATGGGGATTAAAATTACTCACACTTCACCCATAAACGCCATCATCTCCGGCATAATTGAAAACAAAGCATCTTTAATTTGTACCATTGCTTTTCCAATGCCTTTAAACATTGTAAGAACACCATCACCAACTGATTTAGTAGCAACTACTTCAGTTAATAAATTCATTATTTATTATTCTCCTTTTCTTTATCTTGTTGTTCTAATCACAACTTTTCTTTTTTTAATTTTTTAATTTCAATTAATCGACAATATATCGACAAACCAATCGAAACTAAACTAGCAATTGTAATAACCGCAAAAATTATTCATGCTAAAATTAACATGTATATTTCTCCTAACTAAGATATTAAATTGAATACCCCAATAAATTAAATTAATTATTTTTCATTTTTAATTTCAGAAATATTATTAATATGTTCTAAAATTCCATATACTTTTTCAAATCCATATTTTTTATATAAAGTTTTTAAAATATAAAAATCTTTACTATTCATAACACACCTCCATCAAATTAAAAAAATAATTAATACATTTAATAATTAATACTTAATACTAAAAATGAAAAATAATACAAATAAATTGCATAAATACAACTTAAACTATTAACAATTAATCATAATATTTTAATTAATATTATTTCTATAAAATAAATCTAATAAAAAAATTAAACTTATAACTAATATTAATATTTACTGGAACTTCAAATTGTATTTAACAATTTAAATATCAAAATTACTTATAAATTTAATTTTCATTAAATACAAGAAATCATGATAATTTTATTATACCAAAACCCTTAAAAAAAAACAATAAAAAAATACCAATTGAAGTTCCAGTAAAATTGGTATTTTTTAATAAAGGAGGTCTTTATCTCCTATTTATATTATAACATTAAATACAAAACTGTACAATATAACAAAAAAACTCGCTTCGCTCGTTTTTACTTCGCAAAACAATATTAGACTTCTTGCATAACCTAGTTATTTTAAAATTCCTATAAAATATATTTAAAATAGAAATTATAGGAATTTAAAATTATGAAATTTGATAAATTTGATTTTATTAATGATAAAGAATTATTCCGATTAACAGGAATAAAACAAGCCACTTTTAATAAAATGTTAGATATTTTAAAG
>NZ_RXFY01000130.1:0-2383 GCF_044714355.1 Spiroplasma sp. ald
ATGCAAGAAGTCTATTATAATATGTAAGTAATATTAACATATCAAGGATAAGATATTTTTAGAAAAGAGGACTTAAAATGAATTGAGCTAATCGTATTACATTAATTCGGATTTTTTTAATCCCAGTTATTATTGCTTTAATGGTAATTGTTCCATTTGAAAATAGTTCCTTATATAATGGATGAGATCAATGATTAACAATTAAAGGAGATAATGTTACTTATTCATTACCAATTAGTTATTTAATTGCTGGGATTTTATTTATTATTGCTAGCTTAACTGACTTATTAGATGGTTTTATTGCTCGTCGCTACAATCAAGTCACAACATTTGGCAAATTTTTTGATTCAATCGCCGATAAATTACTAACAAATACTGTTTTAATTGTCTTTGCTTGTGCAAACATTATTCCAGTTTGAATGGTTGTATTGTTAATTGCTCGCGATTTTGTAATTGATGTTGTTCGTCAAATTTTAGCAACACAAAAAGTGGTGATGGCTGCTAATCAATTAGGACGTGTGCGAGCAGCAATGGAGATGTTTGGAATGACAATTTTATTTTTTATTGGTTTTCGTATGTTTAATGGTCATTCTTTAAAAACAGGCCAATGAGATGAATTTGGTTGAGTAAACCAAATTATTATGATTCCAATGTATTTAGCAACGGTATTATCATTAGCGGCAGCAGGAAATTATATTTTCTTAAATCGTAAAACATTATTTGATATGGCAGTTATTAAAAAACCAAAATTAGAAAATGGACAAGAAAATAATGAAAAAAACAAATAGTAATAGTTTAGAATGAGCTGTTGTTACTGGTGCTAGTAAAGGATTAGGATATTGTTATTGCGAAGAATTATTAAAACTTGGTTATAATGTTGTTGCTGTTGCTCGTGATACAACCCCTGTTACTGCTTTACAGCAAAAATATCCAACACAAACAATTAAAATGATTAATTATGATTTAATTAATTTAGAAAATTGTGAAAAATTATTTAATGATGTTGCAAAAGATAATGTAACAATTTTAATTAATAATGCTGGATATGGTGTATGAGGTTATTTTAATGAATCTAGTTTAGAGCAAGAAATGAATATGATTGATTTAAATATTAAAGCGCTCCATATTTTAACAAAATTATTTTTACAACGTTTTATAGCGCAACAACAAGGACGTGTTTTAAACATTGGTAGTTTAGCGGCATTTACGCCAGCCCCAGTTTTTGCTAGTTATTATGCTTCAAAAGCTTATGTCTGAAGTTTGGGAGTGGCGATTAATACGGAATTGAAAAAAACAAAATCACCAGTTCGAGTTATTACCTTATGTCCAGGGCCGTTAAAAACTGATTTCTGAAATCGAAGTAGTAACCAGAAAGATGCAAAATATCACTCAACAGTGAAAGTTATGAAGACATCTACTTATGCTCGAAAAAGTTTACTAAAAGGATTAAAAGTAAAAAGAAAAAATTATATTGTAACAGGTAGTGTTAATAAAATTGTAAAAAAATTAACAAAATGAAGTCCCCAAAATTGAGTATTAACATCGGTTTACAATTATCAAAGAAAACGAAAATAAAAACAACAACAATTTTGTTGTTTTTATTTTTTATATTTCATGTTCTTTATCTGATACATATCCTTCATCAATATTATCAATTTCGTTAAGAATTTTTTGATATTGTTGACCTTGTTTCGGAATATTAGATGTTATCTTTTTTCCTCGCACTGGTTTAATTATTTGTTGGATTGCTTTTTTTAAATTGTTTTGGTTTTGACTCTAATGCAATATTTTTATTATTGTTTTCTAAAACAAAATCTTCCCCATTTTCTTTTGCTATTTTAGCAAGGGCTTCATAATATTGTTTTTCTAATTCAGCATTAGTCGTTTTTAACTTATTTACTAATTCTTTATAACCTTCAATATGTTCTTTATATTCTGCTATTTCTTCTTTTAAGAGATGAATAAAATTTTCTGATCTCTTAATAGTTTCAGCTTTGTCAAAACTCATTTTAATTAAAACATGATTAATTGCACCACGTGCTATTTTAAAAGCTTGTGATAGATCACCAATCACCTTCCAACATACTCTTTTTAGTTTGTTTTTTACTTTCATATTAAATTTTTCTTTTAATAAAAAGTCATTTATTTTAAAATATTAAATAATATTTTAAAATCATATACAATAAATTCATTCTACCATATTTTTTGTAAAGTTTATATTTAATGATAAACAAACTAGTTTTTTGCGGCAGCAATTTATTAATTATATATAAAAAATACCTAATTTTTATTTTATCTTGTATTCTCATCAATAGACTTCTTGCATAACCTATTAAAATAATTGTAAATATTTTTAAAAAGATACTAATAGCAAATTATAATT
>NZ_RXFY01000131.1:0-2418 GCF_044714355.1 Spiroplasma sp. ald
ATTAGTATCTTTTTAAAAATATTTACAATTATTTTAATAGGTTATGCAAGAAGTCTAATATAAAACTAATAATAATTAACAAAATAAAACTAATAATTTATAAATAATAGAAAGGAATATTTACTATATAAAACTAGATCAAAAAACAAAAATGGTTTGAGATAAGGCAAAAAAATGTAATTGTAAATCAAAATAACAAGATGAAGCTGGTGACCATAAACTTTGCGGAATTTGTAAAAAAAACGATGATATATGGTGCTCATGAAAGTATTGAAAATCAACAGAATAGTATTTATAGATGAAATTTAGATCATAAAAAGTCGAAATCAAAGGGAGGCGATAATTCTATTGAGAATTTGCAAGCAGTCCATGTAAAATGTAATAGAAAAAAAGGAAGTTCTTAGTAAATTTATATGAATTATTTTAAGATAAAATAATAAAATTAATATGTTAAGAAAATAATTTATTAAATATCCAACATAGGCGCTAAATCACTTCCCTAATACCTAGTTTTCTCCTTAGTTTTATGATATAATCAAGTAGAAAATATGTCAATGAGATAGGTCACCTAGGAGAAACAAACCATATGAAAAAAGATATGATTATTTTATCAGTTGAAGACTTTTTAGCATTAGAACCTGATGAAAATATTCGTGAAGTACGACATGATGCAGAATATCAGTTTGATTATGAAAGCTGAAAAACAATTCTTTATTCGTCAGGAAAATTAAAATTTATTCTTCGTTATGTTCAAGCAATCTTTCAATGAATGAAAGAAGTAACTGATTTAACTGGCTTAACAATTAGTATTAGTGCCATTATTGTTGATAAGTTTAATTTCTCATTATTTAAAAATCAACAACATTTATTTAATTGTAGTTTATCAACTAATTTTTATTTAATTCCTGAAATAGAATGAGCAGAAAAAATTACAGAAGCACATGCTTCCAATTATGATTTGGTTAAAAATCAATTAATGTATGATCGATTAGAAATGGAACATTGAAAAGGGGAAGAAGGATTTGGTAAATTTATTAATATGCTATTAATGATTATTCGTAATGGGGAAAAACTTGACCCATTAATGTTACCAATCCAGTGAATGATTGAATTTAAAGATAAAAAATTAACGATGTCACGAATTAGAATGCAAATTCAAGCGTTACAAAATCGGACAGCACCAGATAAAGAATTTATCCTTGATTCGCGGAAAAAGAATAATAATGTTGAAGACGAAATTGACTTAGAAAAACGGCCATCATTAGAACCAGTTAATAAGAATGATAGTGATGATATTGCATCATGAAATAAATATTATAAAGAAGATGTTTAATACTTTATTAATGTGAAAAAAGGGTTAAGTTCTTCCTTAACCCTTTTTAAATGATAAAAATTTAAATAAACGAATTTTCAATTTAGGGGAATAATTAAAAGAACCTAATTCTGAAATATATGATTCATTTTTTAAAGATATGACTAAAAAATATTATAATTTAAAAGAGGATTTTAATTACCGTATAGGTCATGATGCTTGAGAAATATTGGGTGATATTCTAGGTGAAAAATTAGTGGTATCGTGTAAGTGAAGTGCAACAAATCAACTCCTTTTTGAGTTGATTTTTTAATGGAAAGAAAACATTATTTTATTTTGCGGTCCGTAGTAACTAAGTATGGAAAAGATATTGTTATTAATACGGGTAAATAATATTGTAATTAATAATGAAAAAGAAGATGAATAAATTATTTCGCGTAATTTATTAGCGGATAATTTATTCAATATGGTTTATTTTGAGCGTAGCGAACACGCGAAGCGTGCCGCGAAATTAGATTTTTAAAAGGAATTAAGTTATGCCAGTTTGATTAACGACAATATTTAGTGTTGTTATTATATTAGGTATTTTTGCATGAATTGGTTTATCAATTTATCAAAAAATTAGACAAATTAAAGGTAAGAAAAAAGATAAGAAAGAAATTGAAAATAGGGAGGATAAGAAATAATGTTAGGTATGTATTTAACAACAGCAATTAATTTTTTAGCAGTTGGTGATAAACCTACTATTTCAGATGGAATGGGTTCTATTTGGAGTGGATTAGGACAAGCAATGATGAAAGTTAAAAAAGCAATTTATGCTGTATTACCACAATTAATGACTTTTTTAGGTGATGCGTGAATTATTTTAATTCCATTTGGTATTTTTGTAATTATTAAGATTTTAAACTTTTTCCGTGTTATGGTTAAAGGATTTTAATATTTATTATAATCGATCATATATCTTAGCTGTGGCACACTAGTTTTTATATGTGATTTTATTAAATAATTTTATTGTTTATTTTTACACTATACACTGTTTACAAATTTATTTTTTAATAAATTTTATTATTATTATTAATGTTGGAATTATAAAAATTCCTATTATA
>NZ_RXFY01000132.1:0-2339 GCF_044714355.1 Spiroplasma sp. ald
TTTCTATTTTAAATATATTTTATAGGAATTTTAAAATAACTAGGTTATGCAAGAAGTCTAATATTCTTGTTTAGATGATTTTAAAACTTCTTGTTCTTGCTCTTCTAAAACAGGTTTTTGTACATAAATATTTTTCTTTTTTTCCTTTAAATGATTTAAACTATACTTTTCTTTATTATACTTAATCGTTTCTAATTCAACAAGGCGCTGACGTCGTAATTCTAAAGTTGCTAATTTTGTTTCTACTTGTTTCATTTGTTCTTCATCTGCTAAATACTCAAATTTTTTTCGTAAAATTCATTGTTTTTTTACTTCACGTCATAATAAAAAATATGATAAAAAAATTACTAAAAAACAAATAATAAGTAAAGTAAAACCCACAATAAAATAATTATTCATAGTGTTAAACATATTCATAAAAATTACTGCTAAGGTAAAACATGTTGTATAATATATTATTGCAAAAATACTTGAAATAATAATTCAACTTTTAAAACTAGCTGCTTTTTTTAATTTTACATATGGCAAACCAATAAAACAAAAGAAAAAACAAGCACAAATTAGAGCAACAATACCAGCAATAATATAATGTAATTCATAAGTTCGATGGGAAATAACACCTGTTAAATTTTTAATATTATTATAAGCCATTGCACAACCAGCACTAATAAAATAACCCATAAAAGTTCCTAAAATTGAAAAACTAATAACTAATAAACGTGCTGCAACTTCAATTCGTGTATTTCATTGGAGTGCTAATTCATCTAGTTTTGAACTAATTTTTGTTAACATAATAGTTTTTCTCCTTACTCTCTTAGTGCTCTAATTTGGTTTGATATTTCATTTTCTAATTTGGTTTGATATTTTTTACGATCACTTTTTAAAAATAAGCACCCCAATATAAAACAACAAAAAGCAACAATCGCAATTGAAGGTAAAACTGAATTTTTAGCATAAATAAATTGTAAAATAGCTAATCCAAGAATTGAAAAGCAATTAATATTACCAACAATACTAACAATAATTATTCAAATATTAACAGTTTTTAATGTTTTAGTAATTAAAATTGGAATTGTTATAAAAAAGAATGTTGTAACCCATAAAATAGCTAATAAAATAATTATTCCAATTACAATTGGTTGACCAATTACTACAATTTGATCAGTAAATGGAGTTTTAAATTTGGATAATAAAGAAATAATAAATTGTGCCCCTACCTGCCCTAACGTTGGAATATATATTAGAGCAACTACAATTAACAATAATTGTGAAAAGACAATTAAAGTTCTCGCTATTGTTTCACTTTTAGTAGAAAAATAATACTTACTTGCTTCAATGTTGTATTTGTAAGGTAATGGACGAATTTGTTGCTTTCGATTTAATTCATATTCCCCTAATGATTTTACGGTGTGATCAATAACAGTTTTATCTAAATTTTTTAAAACTGGCGGACGATTATCAACAACAAACTGCATTTTTTTTACTACTTTTGCTGATTGTTCTTGATTTATTGTTTTACTATTTTCTGTTTTTTTCATTAAAGCACCTTCCTATTCAACTATATTTAATTTAGAACTAAAATCTAAACTTTCAACAACAGCAAGGTTAATTCGTTTCTGCTGACGAATTGCTGAGAATCATAATAAAAAACTACCTCAAAATAACATTAACATACAAAGTCCAGCCATAATTACCCCTGGTAAATTTAGCCGAACAGGAATATAAAGATATGCAATAATGCTTAATCCTAACATTAGTAAAACAAAGATGCATCCGACTGTATTAAAAATAATTCCAGTTACCTTTAAAAGTTTAATATTACGAACAATTAATGTTGGAACTACAAATATTAAAGAAAAGATAATCCCAAACAGAGCAATAACAATGGTAAGACCACGAAAAACACCATCAGCTAAACCAAAATTATTAAAAACGGCAGGAATTGGTAATTTACTAGTTGCAATCATTGCCAAAGAAGCTGATACAATAATAATTACTCCTAGCATAACCGCTTGTCCAATTAAAATCATAATTCTAGCAATAACTTCCATTGGTGTAGTAAAATACATTCTTGTTAACCGAACATTATTTTTTTGAAAATCTTGTGTTGCTTTCTTCATCAATAATCACCCTAATTTAATAATTTCTCCCTTGTTTACAATAATTATAGCATTTTCTTTTAAAAATACTATCTTTTTTAATAAAAGCTTAGAATAAATTTTTAGGTACCGGCTATACATAAAAAAGCAAGATTAAACGATTAAAATGCCACCAGAAAATAATCATTAATCTTGAAGTTATAAACTATATTAGACTTCTTGCATAACCTATTAAAATAA
>NZ_RXFY01000133.1:0-2401 GCF_044714355.1 Spiroplasma sp. ald
ATTCATTTAAAATATTTTCTGCAATCTCTTCACTTAAACCTTGTTCTATTAATTGTTCTTTTGTAAGCGCCATTTTATAAACTCCTCTTTTTTTATCCTTGTTCGATTAACAAGTCAGCATAAGTCTTTTTAAGGCGGAAAGCATAAACCGTAAATTATTTTTTTGTTAAAAGGATAAACCGTTATAACTATTTTACACTANTATTTTAGCAATACAATACTTTATATATTTTTAAACTTAAAATTAATATATTTTATTGCTAATTTAGCCCTTAAAACGCGTAATAATGGTATATAATTCATCTAAGTAATTTATTAAATAAATTACTTAAACCTTCTTTTATATGTTTATTAATATTTGTAGTCATCTTTTCAGCTATAAATAATTAATAAAATATTGCAAAAGTGCTTATATTATTGACACTTTTTTTATTTTTATTATCTAATTTACCCTTGATTATATATATATATATATATATAATTTAATAAATTAATAAATATTAGAAAAGAGGGTTAATTAAAATGAAAAGATTATTAAGTATTTTATGTATAGTTAGTTTAACTGCAAGCGAAGCAAACAGTGTAATTGCTTGCGATGGAGGAAATATAAAACAAAAAATTAATTTAAATACAATAAATAAATTAACTGTAAATATTATTCATGAAAAAAATAAACAACTATCTGATTTAAATACAAAAATTATTAATGCACAAGAATTTATAAATAAACCTTTAAATGAAGGTTATACTATTAATTATTATTCTGATGAAAATTTAAGTAATAAAAACGATATTTCTGATTTTCCTCAATTTGACAACAGTGTTATTTATGTTGTTATAATTGCTTCTAAAAATGATAAAAATTGAGAAGGACAAACTTCAAGATTAAGAGTATGAATGAAATAAAAAATATATGAAAAGATTATTAAGTATTATTGGTGCAATATCATTAGTTGGAACAAGTACAACTAGTTTAGTTGCTTGTAATACACCACAAGAATATACAAAAGAAGAATTAGAACATTTAAAAAAAGAAAACAAAATAAACACTACTAACCAAGAAATTAGAGACAATTTAGAATGAATAGCACCACAAGAAAAACCATTTAATAAAGTTGATAATAAATGATATTATATAGTTTGAAAAAAAGATAAATGAAAAATTAGCAAAATTTTTAGAAATTATAGTATTAATGTGAACCAAGAATATAATATATACAAAGATAATAACTATGAATTAAAGTTTTTCAGAGGTATTAACAACATAAATAAAATACAAGATGCATCTTTAATTTATAATCGTAATAATCCTTTTGGTTTTGTAAAATGAGGCGAAAGAAATTCTGATTATATAAATTATATTAAATCAGTTTATCGTTGAAATTTAAATAAACCAGAGCTTGAATTAATTTTAGATGAAAATGGTAATATAAAAGTTAAGAGAGAATAAAAAAGAGATATTGCATCTCTTTTTTATTATCTTGGTTTTATTGTAATTTTAACTGGGTTATCATTTTTATTTCTAATTCCTAATACATTTGGATTAGAAATATCTAATATAATATCTTTATCATTACCAAAATAAATCCATCCAAATCCTGAAAATAATTCTGCAAATACTATTTTTGTAAATCTAATTTTTAATTTTAGATCATTAGTATAATATGCTTGTAGATATGTTTCTTTAATTTTATTATTATCACTATTAGATAATTTTGTTATTTTAAGTAAAAAATTAATATATCAATGATTTTTTTCTGATAAATAATTGTTTTTATAATTATCACTCGATAATCCATTAGTATACGCAGTAGTAAATGTTTGAATTTCATTAGTTATATTATCAGTATATAAAGTTATTGTATTATCAAAATTAACTTTATCAGTTTGTGAACGACCACTTTCTTTTAAAGTAATATTGGCTAATGAACCTCCACTAACATCACAACTATTAGCACCTGCTATAAGATTAATATTTCTATTAGGAATAAAATTTTCTATATTTGGTTGTCCACATTCAACTTGTAAATTACTTAGATTACTTATTTCAATGGTTTTATAAGAACTAATAAATTTATCTATACTTTGAATTGTTGGGTCAATTTGTCTTAAATCAATTTCAATTTCATAATATGCTTCATTAAATTCATCAGAAAATAAATTAATAAAACTTCTAGGATTATTTTTTCATTTACATTGTGCTGGTGCAATAATTTTAGTTAATAATGGTAGTACTACATCAGAACGCATAATATCTTTTGTATATTCCTTATAATTATATGGTACTGGTGGTAANACATATTGTGGGTAATTAAATGTTGGTATTTCATAGTCATGTGGTAATAAGAAACTAGTTTTATAATTAGTTGTCATATCGCGTAAATAATTATTTAAGACACTT
>NZ_RXFY01000134.1:0-2365 GCF_044714355.1 Spiroplasma sp. ald
TGTTTTCAATCCAAGCATTATATAAAGGTAATTTTGAAATTATCTTTTATGCTGATAACCCATATACAAATAATGAAGAAGATTATTTACGCTTATCAGTATGAATTTTTCGTGGTAAAACAAAAAGTACATTAAATAATTATTTACGCGATATGACAACTAATTATAAAACTAGTTTCTTGCTCCCACATGATTATGAAATACCAACATTTAATTACCCACAATATGTCTTACCACCAGTACCATATAACTATCAAGTTTATACAAAAGATATTATGCCATCTAATGTAGTACTACAATTAAAAACTAAAATTATTGTACTACCACAATGTAAAAAAACAGGTAGTCGTTTAGTTAATTTATTTTCTGATGAATTTAATGATGCTCATTATGAGGTAGAAATTAATTTAAAACAAATTGACCCAACAATTCAAAGTATAAGTAAATTTCAAGATGCTTATAAAACTATTGAAATAAGTAATTTAGATAATTTACAAGTTGAATGTGGACCACCTGAAATAGAAAATTTTATTGCTAATAGAAATATTAATATAACTGGTGGAAATGAGGATTGTAGTAATAATTTATTTTCATTAGCAAATATAACTTTACAACAAAGTGGTCGCTCACAAACAGATAAAATTAATTTTGATAATACAATAACTTTATATACTAAAAATATAGAAGTAAATGACACTGAAACAAAATATGCTACTGGTGTTGTTAATGAAACCTCAAGTGAAAATTACCTTAATGTATATCATACATTAGATAATATTTGCGGTGTAAGATTTTTTTTACAAATAACAAAATTAGTTTTTACTGATAAAGATAAAATTAAAGAAACATATTTACAAGCATATTATACTAATGATTTAAAATTAAAAATTAGATTTTCAAAAGTATTAAGACCTATTTTAGAATGTTTTTATGTTGATTTTTATGCAAAACCAAGATATTGGGGAAATGTTAAAAAAATAACATTATATGTTTTTAACCCAAATGTATTAGGTATTAGAAACAAAAGTAATAGTCCTGTCAAAATTACAATTAAACCAAGATAAAAAAAGAAAAAAGAGATTATTAAATCTCTTTTTATTTTTATTTAACTTTTAAATTACCATTTTCATCTAAAATTAAATTAGGTTCCTTAGTATCTAAATTTCAGCGATAAATTGATTTAAAATAATTATCATTTTTATTACTTCAATAGTGGAAATAAGATTCTTTTCCTTCAAAATTATTTTTTTTACTATGTATTCCAAAATAACCATTAACTCTATACATTAAGCTATAATCATCTTTATAACCTTTAATAATTATTGTATCGTATGTATTATTATTAAATTTAGTTAAATATCAACTATCATTTTTATCACCACGCCATACAACATAATATCATTTATTATCAACCGTATTGAATGGTTTTTCTTGTGGTGCTATTCATTCTAAATTATCTCTAATTTCTTTATTTTTTGTATTTACTTTGTTTTCTTCTTTTAATTTTGCTAATTCTTTCTGTGTATATTCTTGTGGTGTATTACAAGCAACTAAACTGGTTGTACTTGTTCCTACTAATGTAATTGCACCAATAATACTTAATAATCTTTTCATTTTTATTAACCTTCTCTCCATTTTTTATTTTTTGAAATTGCTGGTAAAAAAACATCAAATTCTTTTTGACCATTTGTTTTATTTTTTCCTAAAATTATTATTGTAATTTTTTTAGATATCGTTAAATCAATATATCGTGGTTGAAACTGATTAAAATAATCTTTAAAAGCAAGTATAAAATCATTTTCAGTTAATGAATCATCAATTGTTTTTACTGCTTCTAAAACTTTTGGTTTTAATGCAAAAAATAATTCATATTCTTTTACTTCGTTTGGATTATTAGCATTAATCTTAGTTGGCGAATTAATAGAATTAATAAATAAAATATTTTTATCAATTTTTCATTTTATTTTTTGGTTTTCATCTTTTAGTTTTTGGTTTTCATCTTTTAGTTTTTGGTTTTCATCTTTTAGTTTTTGGTTTTCATCTTTTAAATTTGATTCTATATTATTAAAAAGTTTTTTATAATTACAAGATATTAAATTTATTGTTCCGGTTGAAACTAAACTTATTACACTTAAAATTCCTAATAATCTTTTCATTTTAATTAACCCTCTTTTCTAATATTTATTAATTTATTAAATTATATATATATATATATATATATATATATATATAATCAAGGGTAAATTAGATAATAAAAATAAAAAAAAGTGCCAATAATATAAGCACTTTTGCAATATTTTATTAATTAGACTTCTTGCATAACCTAGTTATTTTAAAATTCCTATAAAATATATTTAAAATAGAA
>NZ_RXFY01000135.1:0-2315 GCF_044714355.1 Spiroplasma sp. ald
AATAATTACATATGCAGGTCAACCAATTCCTAATTTAGTAGGTCCTATAAAACAAATAATAATTCCTGCAATAAAAAACAATGATGAAACTCCAAAGATTTTCAAAAACATAATTACATCTTTAACTTCTACTTTTGACATAAAAACATCTCCTTTCTAANTTATTTCTTTTCTTTCTACAATTAAATCTAAAATATTTACAGAAATATTAGTATTTAAAAGTAATTGTAGCATTGTTGTTGATAGATATTGCACGATAAAATTAAAATAACTATTTGAATTTAGTTCTATAATCGGTACAGAATAATTATCACTTTTATTTTTAATAGTCTCTATTCAATTACTTCAATTTTCTTTTTTTAATTCTCCTGCTTTTATTCTCATTCTGTATAAATATTTATTCAAATTAATATTTTCTAAAATATATCTAGAAGAACTATTGGAAATAAAACTAGATGTATCAACTAATTCTCAATTAGCATTTTTTTCTTGTACTGTTCTGACTGCTTTTGTAAAGTTTGGTGCTGTTTCTATAGTTAGATTTTCAAGTTCTAAATCATTTGTTGTAATATTAACTGATTTAATTTCTTTTTTGCTTTCAATAGTATTGTTTGCAATTAAGTCATTTAATTCTAAGTTTGTACTTTTATTAACAATATCTTGTTTTGTATTTATTTTATTTTCTAATTTGTCATCATTTTCTACTCTTTCAGTTTTTTCTTTTTCTAATAAAGCATCAATTTCTAACTGAGTATAATACGCTTCTAAATCTATCATTGTTAAATCAATACCTTCTTCTTGAAAAGTACGAAACATTTTCTTTAAAGTTGTTAAATTAGCTAATGATTTTGCATAAGTCGGTAATAAACCTTGTCATGCTGCCATAGGGTCATTTTGAGAAGAATAATTAATTTCACCAACATTCATAGATGCTGAAGTAAAGAATTCAATCGGAATACGATTAAATATTCAGTGTTCAACCGTAATAAATGCCATGTTAATACATATTTTCTTCAATAAAGGATCTTTAAATGTTTCAAACTTTAATTTTGTAAAAGGATAATTTAAATAAGAATTAATCATATTTTGAGCCCTTAATGCAAAAGTTTTAAATCATAATTCGACATCACCTTTAAAGAACTTATTATAACGAACAGGAACTTGAGTAATTTTACCTGTCATTGGATTAAAGTTATTATAATTTTCCAAAGTAACATTATGTCATAATTCATTTAACATTCAATCATCTCCTTATCATTTATTTCTTTTTGATTTAATTTTATTTAAGATAAACTTTTTACTACTTAATAGTGTTTTTGTTTTAATTGTTTTGTTTAAATTTTGGTTTGTTCTAAATTGTTTGTATGTTTGAAACGCTAAACCACTACCCAACAAACTAGTAACTGCACTGTTTTCTAGTGTTTTTAACATTTTATCTTTATTAGTAAAATTGTTTTTAAATTGTTCTTGCATTTTTAATACCTTAGCAACTGTTCGATATATTTTAAAGCTATCTTTTACGATTTGTTGATAAGCAACTGGAGCAAAAGAAACTAAATTAAATAAACTTGTTTTTTTAAATCCTCAACCAACAAACCATTCACTGTTCATATAGAATTTAAAAGGTTTAGGGGATAAAACAAATTGTTCTGCTTTGATTAAAGTTGTCATCACAACAATAGGAGCATATTTAGGATTTTTATAATAGATTGTTAAAGCAACTTCACCTGCAACAGATAAGGGAACAATTTTAACTGCTAGAAAAACATCAGAACCATAAGCAAAGGGTAATAATTGGCCTTTTTGAATAGCCTTAGTTTCAAATTTAGACAATATTTTTTTAGTTTGCTCGGTAATTTTACTAATTACTTTTTGTTTAATTGTAATTATTTGTTTTTCAATGGGGGCTAATAATTTTTTAGTTACTTTTTGAATATAAAAATTTGGATTTAAATAATTTAGTGCTTTATTTAATTTAATTGGTGTTTGATGTAAAAGATTTAATAATTTATTATGATATATTTTGCTTCCTCGTATTAAGTTAGCGTTTAACAATAAGTTTTTACCAACACCTTTTTTATGAAGATTAACCATAATGTTATATCATTCATCAGTACTAATTTTGCTTATTTTCTCAATGTTTAATCCATATTCAGACAATCATTTATTAGCGTTTTTTTCATTTACGCGCGGTATTTTTTGAACTAATGTAGGACTTATTTTTTGAATATTTTTCTCAATTTTTAATAAATTATTAATTGTTTCTAAATTAGAAACTTTAAAACCCTTATAAAAATCATTTCGGGCTAATTTTC
>NZ_RXFY01000136.1:0-2343 GCF_044714355.1 Spiroplasma sp. ald
CATCAAACGACAATAAATATTGAGATGGTCACTTTATAAATAAATTTGCGATAGATATTACTTCTTAGAAGTGGCGGCGGTTTTAATAAACCACAAAGCCAGCATTAGGCTCTTCAAGGTGCGAGTAGATTTATTTTAAAAACTGAACGTTTTGACCTGAAATGGTGCGGGTGAAGAGAGAGAAAACTCTCTGGCTCCAAAAAGAAAAAACAACTGTCTATTATTAAACAAACAACATACCGCCACCGCTCACCTTCAAAGTGAAGCGGATGGCGTAGTAAATAAATAGATAAATATTTAATTATATAACTAACTCTCGCTTTGGCACTTTCACTTGGAAGTGAGTGCCAGCGAGTTAAAACTAGGAGGATAAATAATGACATATAAATTAAAAGATTGAATTGATATTTATAATAAAAATTTAAATATTGAAGTTTGAAGTTGTCAAAGTATTATTTTTAAAGGAAGAATAAAAGATTTTAAAAATTATGAAATTTTTAAAGACTGTAAAATTATTGAACAATCAGTAAATAGTGATTTTCATTATTTTTACATAAATATATCAAATTTGGTAAAGCAATAATTTAGGAGGTTTATATGAAAAAGAAAATTTGTCTTAAAAAAAGATATTGAGGTTATTGTTTTCATAAAGAATGTAATCAAGAAAATAAATTACAAGAATTAATGCGTAAAAGTTATTCAGTATCATTTGAAGATATGACTGATGAACATTGAGCATTAGGGAAACAAAATTAGGAGGAATTAAATTATGGATAAAAGATACTTATTAGTAACAAAAAATAATTATGGAATAAATACTACATATTTTTATACATTAGAAGAAGCAAAAGCATATTCTAAAAATTTAAAGTATAGCGAAACAACCATTATTGATTTAGAAAATGAAAATATTAAATGACAAGGATGTGAATAATAATGATGAATTTAAAAGAATTATTAAATGAATTATTTGATAATTATCCAGAAGCGGCACAAGATTATAGTTTAGATATTTGAGATAGATATTACCTTGAATTTGAAAGAAAACGATTAACAGATGAAGAATTTGAAAACTTAAAACAAGTTTATTTTAGTAAACCAAAAAATAGTTTTATTGAAATGGAGGATAAATAATGAATATAAAAAATGCTTGATTAACATTTATTAGTGTAAATTGGAATAAATATTAAAGATAAAAAATATAAATGCTATTGAAAAGATAATTCTATTGACATATTAACATTATCAGAATTATATTTTAATTTTTTAAATACAAGTGAACTAAATAATTTATTAAGAATTAAGGAAATTAAGGAGGGTAAATAATGACAAATTTAATTAAAAATATTACTTATCCGTTTTATTTAAAAGAAAATGATTTTAAAGAAGAACATAATAAAGCATTTGTAATTAAAAAATGACTTGATGAAAATGGACAAGAATTAGCAGAATACATTTTAAGACATCAAAATCATTATGCATTAAATGGTTATAAAGATGTTTTATTAAAAGATTTTCCAAGTGCTATTACTAAAAATAATCTTGTTTTTAAACCAATTAAAGAACTTATTAAAAATTTAAAAGATGAGCATAATAAAAATGGAAAAAATATTCTTATTTTAGAAAAATATTTTAATGGCCATCAAGAAGAAATTAATAATAATATTACGCAAGCCCGTAAACAAAAACAAAATGAATTATTTAAAGAACAAGAATTAAAAAAACAAGAATTAATTGAAAAAGCAAATAATTTAACTGTTGATATGGGTTTAGATATAGACCAAATTCAAGATGAACAAGTTAGGGTTATGGAAAAAGTTGCTGAAATTGATAAAGCATTAGAACCAAAAGAATTAAAAAAAGTTGGTATTAATATTATTAAAGATAAATTATTGGTAAAAGATATTGAAGTAATTGGAATTGATGATGATTTTGTAGAAAATGCTAATCAATATGAATTAATACAACTAATTAAA
Source organism: Spiroplasma sp. ald (assembly GCF_044714355.1). Taxonomy (NCBI): domain Bacteria; kingdom Bacillati; phylum Mycoplasmatota; class Mollicutes; order Entomoplasmatales; family Spiroplasmataceae; genus Spiroplasma; species Spiroplasma sp. ald. The sequence continues at coordinate 1,977 of NZ_RXFY01000136.1, forward strand.
TATTTAATTGTTGATGAAAAGTTAGTTAAAAACACAATTAAAGCACAATGAGATACAAATACAGAAAATAAAGTAATTGGTATTAAAGGTATTAAATTCAAAATAAATAAAGGAGACAAATAATATGGCAAATGAACTAAAACAATATATTAAAGGTGCAATTGTTAAATATGAATTAAAAGTTAATGAAAAATATTTAAAAGAAAATATTTTAGCACTTGAAGAATTGAAAATGAAAAATGGACAAAGTTATATGTCATTAGTTTCTAATGCTGATAATGCTAAAATTACAGCTTTAGGAATTATTAATTTAAGTAATAAAGGTTTAATATTTGGAAAAGATTTTAATATTATTCCATTTAAAAAT
>NZ_RXFY01000137.1:0-2271 GCF_044714355.1 Spiroplasma sp. ald
CATTGTCTATCTTGGGGTGCAGAATTAATATCACCACCACCAATATTTAAACCACGGTCATTAAATACAGTATAAAAATTATAATAATCATTAATATTTAATTTATCGGCATCTTCATCTAAAATTAATAAAGTATATTGTCTTTCGGTTGATTGTTGAGTAAATACTTGTTCAAATTTGGCTTCACCAAATTGAATTGAACTTCTATCATCAATCATATAAGCATCTCAATATTTACCAACTTTAACTTCTTTTGTATAAAAATTATCTGCTTTATTATCATTATTCATAAAATAACTTAATTTATATTGATTTAAGTATTCTAACATTCTATTAATATCATAAATAATATCATAAATGTTTTCACCATCAATTAATTTTCAATAAACATTATTATTTTCATCTTTTAATTTTATTGCGAAAGGTGTTTCATTATTTGCTCATATAGTTGAGTCAACTGGTTGTTTATTAAAATCATCAATCGTTAAAATATTAATTTCTTTACCTTTATATTTTTGTACTATTTTTAAACTATCTTGTCATTGTGCAATAGTACTTTCCATATTATCAAATATGCGTGAATAACTACCATAATCACTTGGTTTGGCATTATTTGGTTTTCAACCAGTTTCTGTATCAGGTATATATAAGGCATCATAGCCTTTCACACCCCATGCAGTAAAATAAATAATTAAGTATAAGAAAAACATTGTTATTGCAATTGCAATATTAGTATTACGTAAGAAGCTTAATCCTTTTGGAAACTTAATTTCTTCTGTTGATTTAAGTGGTTTACGACTTATTTTTGCAATTACAATTCCAATTCAAGCAGAAAACAAGTATGATAATGATCCGGTATGACCAACTGCTAAGGTATCGGATTTCGTAATTTTAATGACATATTTATTTAATAATGCTGGCGAAATAATCATTCATAGCGATACCAATAATGCACCAGTAATAACAATAATTGGTAAATCTTCAGCTAAATTTAACCCCGCTAAATTTAAAACACTAGCAAACATTACTGATAAGTAAAATAAGACATGGCCAGTTAAATAAATATATTTATAAGTGGTAATCCGTGCTAATAAAATATTTAATAACATTGCACAAATCATAATTAATGATCCAGCTAACACAATTTTTGGTAAACTATTTAAAAATAACCCAGGAATAACATCATTATTAGCAATAATTCCATTAATCCCAAACAATAAATTAAAAGCATTTCCTAATTTACCAACTGCACCAGCTAAAATCCCAGCTCCCCCACCGATAATTAAAAACCTTACAGTTGTTTTAATTGTTGCTGAAATTGTTTCGGTCAATTTCTTGCGTTGTAATAAACAACCAACAAGAGCAAATAAACCAATCAAAATTGCTGGTGTACCAATAAATTCTTTAAAGAAATTTAAAACATAATAGCCAGTTGTTAAAAATAAAAACTCGACATTTTTATCCCTCCTTTCTAATTATCATTTTTGTAGTATTAAGATAACGAAGGTTTCTTTTAACATCTTAAATCAAAATAGACATATGTTACATATGTCTATTTTGATTTTATTTTTTTCTTTCTTCTTTGCAATTTGTTTTCTTCTTTTTGGTAATAACTAGTAAAATTGTAAATTTTTTGCAAATTTATGCAAAAGTATTTCTAATGTTAATTATTTGGTAAAACAAAAACACATGTTAGATTAATAATCTAACATGTGTTACATTATTGGCAAAAGATATTAAATCCAATCTTATTTTGCACGTTTCATTGAATTCATAACCTTTTTAATATCTGCTTCCGACGGTTTGCGTCCCATTTGCATATACATTGCTCGAATTTGTTTTTCAGTAATTGGGGGATTATCACGTAATTGTTTCTGCACAATTTTTTTGGTAATTAAAAATCCTAAAACCCCACCAATAATTAAACAACCAATCCCAATAATAAGTCCTCCTCATCAAGGCATTCTTGTTGTCCTCCTTTTTTGTAATAAGTAATTATTAGCATAATTCCTATAATATTTTAACATATTTTTTAAAATAAGTCTTATTTTCCTGGTTTTTAAGAATCTGCTTTTCTTCGATTACATTTAGTATGGATAGCAATGATATTATCATTGTGATTTAACTGTAATATCTATTTTTACATATTGTTATTTTGTCATTTTATCTATATAAAAATAAAATAAACTCATATAAGTTTACTTTTTTAAAAATTGTAAATTGTAAAACGAATTAGGACAAAACAACTCTTATTAATTAAAAGAAAGGAGT
>NZ_RXFY01000138.1:0-2289 GCF_044714355.1 Spiroplasma sp. ald
GTTGTAGGAAAATATTAAATTTTTAAATAAAAGACATAATTAATTAAAATTATAATTTGCTATTAGTATCTTTTTAAAAATATTTACAATTATTTTAATAGGCTATGCAAAAAGTCTATTCTATTTATCAACACATTACTAAAACTTAATTTGCTATTAATACTATAATTAACTTTAATATGTTCTCAAAATGAGCGTTCAAAAACAGCATATAAAATTGTTGTTTCCGTAAAAAAATTATAAGAACATGTAATTTTATTTATGCTACTTTTGCTACTAGTTTGCGCTAAACTTGTTGGTTTATCATACATACTGACAGCACCTATTAAAGGTATTACATTGGGAGTTATACTAATTGTTCCTAAAAAAGCTAGTATTTTTTTTCATGAAATAATATTTTTTCTCTTTTTAATATAACTTTTAAATTAATACTATTTTATTATAACAAAGTTAAAAATTAATAAAACATTAGCATTTAATAAATTATGTCTTATCCTTTTCTTTTGTATCTGAATTTTCTACTAAATTTCTTTTTAAATCCTTACTAGAATTTTTATCATTAAATGACATTGTCATAGTTAACTTTTTATTAATTGTATCATTATCTTTCATTCATATCCCAAATCATGGCAAAACTAAAATTAGCAATAATAATGCAATTGCTAAAATGGGACCAGTTTTTTCTGGAATTACAATAGCATTTAAAAAATATGAATAAATATTATATCCAATAATAGCAATAATACAAAGTACACTAATAACTGCAGCTGGAAGAAAATATCAATTTTTAATTGTTGCAATCCGTTGATGATAACGATTTCATATTCCCAAAGCAATAATTGTTCCATACATCAGAAATGCCATCACAACACCTGCATTACTAATAAAATCGTAAAAATTATAAGTTTCTTTTGCAAAAATAGTTGGAATACCCATAATTAGTCCTCATATTAATGTAATCATAACTGATGCTAAAAAAATTGCAAAATTAATACTATATTTTTTCATAATTTTATTCCATAGTTTTGCACCAATAATAAAATTATCTTCAATTGATGAATGACTTAGTTTAACTAAAGAAAAATTATATCCATTTAAAGTTCCAAAAGCACTAATTAAAATAAAGAAGAAAATAATTTGTTCAAAAATTTTATTAATAACCGGATTACTAAAAATTTTACCCGCAGCAACAGCAACACTTCCTTTAGCATCTAAATTTAAAGTTCCAATTGAAACAAGTAAATAAAGTATTGTTACTGATGCTAAACCTAATACTAAAGCTAATGGAATATTTCTCTCTGGTTTTTTAACATCCTTTTGAATATATGTTGTTGATAAAAAACCATCAAATGAAAATAGAATCCCTGGCAAAGCCATTAAAATCATTTCCAATCCAGTTTTATTTGCAACTAATTTATATTTATCAAAATCACCTAAACCACTCTTACTTAATGCATTAGGGTCATTATTAAAAAAGAACATTCCAATTAAACCAATTAAAATTAATGGAATTAATTTTAAAACAACGGTTGTCATTTGAATATATTTTCCTGTTTTTTCTAAATAAGTACAAATATAAATTAATAAAACAGTATAAATAATTGAAAAACTCGTTAAAATTAATTGATAATTAGCATAACCTCCAACTTTTTCACTAAATACGATTTCTGCGGTCAAACCACCACCAAAAGCTCAAATTGAAGCTTTTGTTGTATAATACGCAACAGTAAAAGTTGTTAACGGAATATAAATATGGTTCATAGCGTTTCTCACTACACGACCAAACCATTTTCCCCCGAACATCTTTGCATACAAAGCAATACCTGAATTTGAATTTTGTTTTGCTGATGAAATTTCCATAAATGATAATCCAAATGAGAGAGCCATTAGACCACCAATTATCCATGCAATTAAACCTAAAACTCCATTCCCATTAGTTAATCCATATACACCTTCATTTTTAAAAAAGATTCCTGTTCCAACAACTGTTCCAACAACCATACAAAAGCACATAAAAAATCCATATTTTTGTGCTGTTTTTTTCTGCATAACTTCACCTCATCATTCTTATTCATTTTTATTGTTTTTTAAAACTATGAAAATTTAAATAATACTTAGTATATTATTCCATAATCAAAATTTTAACATAAATCTGATAATTATTTTAACATTGTAAATTGTAATTGCAAACACGTTTTTTCCAAAGCTCTTATTAGTAAAATGATAACATCATTTAAAATAAATGCAACTATTTTTTAAAAAAATTAAAATATTTTATAAATATAACTT
>NZ_RXFY01000139.1:0-2250 GCF_044714355.1 Spiroplasma sp. ald
AATTTTTAAATAAAAGACATAATTAATTAAAATTATAATTTGCTATTAGTATCTTTTTAAAAATATTTACAATTATTTTAATAGGTTATGCAAGAAGTCTATTATTATATTTTCAACCTTTACCATATTCATAAGTTAAATAATCATTTTTACTAAATTCTTGAATACAACCATTATTATATTTACTTAAATTTTCTATATTTTTAACAACTGATTTAGTATGTCTTGGTGATACTCAATTAATATTGCTTACTTTTTTTGTATTGTATTTAACTGTTCCAATTAATTTTAATAAATCATCGAGGTCTTTACTAGCATTAGTGGATGTATATAAACAATCTTCAATATTAATGATTTCTGCAGTAGGAATTATATTATCTAAAATTTCTTTAACGTGTAATAATCATTCTTTTGTTTTAAATTCAATTTTTTGTATTACAATTTCATTTTCAAAAATAACAATAGCAGTAGTACCAGTTCCTGATGGGTCAATACCTATTTTTATTCCCATTTTGCTCATTCCTCATCATTGTTAACTGCTGACACTACATTTGATATATCTTCTTCTTTAACGACATTATTGTTTGTGTCCGATATTTCTGTATAAGATGGGGTATTTATATTATTTGATAAGGATTCATTGTTCATCTGCCCCTGATTTTTGGCGACAGTAATATCATTAAAAGGTATATAATCAAAATTACCATCTTCTTTTATTTGTTTTTCATCTAAATCAATATCATTAATATCAACGCCTAATTCTTGGGCTAATTTACGATATAATTTTGCTTCAACCATTTCTTTTGGTCATTTATTTCAAGGGGAATATTCACTATTTCCACTTGGACTACTATTTTTTAAACGGTCAATATCTGCTTTTCTTAATAAAATACCTTGATAATTAGCATTTTTATCTTTTGCAAAAGCATAAGCTCCAATTATCTCATTATAATCACTAGTATTTGCATTAAAATTAATCTCATGAATTTTTGGGCAAGAATTTATAGCATCCCATTCAAATTTTTCACTTTTAAATATAATTGATTTTCGTGGACTATATCCTGCTTCTTCAATTCTTTTACAATAAACTTTACTATCAATAATAGTTGTTAATTTATTTTTAAATGGTTCATATTTAACAATTGCACCTTTAATATATTGTTGGTAGTCGGAAAAAAGCTTAGGTTTTATAAAAAATATAAATAAAGTAATTAAATATAAATTAAAGTAATCGCTTATTAAAGCGATTTTTTTATTTGCATTATTCATCAGATAGTATCTTTAAAACTAAAAATTAACCTATTTTTCCCTACAGACTAGTTAATTTTTATAATTTCCTTTCTGTGATTTATTATATTTTTTCAGTTTAACAACTAATAATATCATTTTTAATAAAGGTACTATCTGATGAATAATGCAATCTAAAACTTAATATTTTGATGCTTAAAGATGGATATAACTCATCTATGGCACGAAGCCTTAAAGAAAGTGTTAAAGCGATTGGATTTACTCTCCTATTTATTTCTTTAATTCTCGGCAAGATTAATCACTTACGAAATGTCAGAGCATGTGTTTTTTGGCTTGTTTTCATAAAAAGAGTGTTGTTAAACCGAAAAAAACAATATCGGACACTAAAAACAAGAGGGTTGGAGCTCCAAAAGGTTATTTTCTTTATATAAAGTTGTCTAGGGATGGATGAAGCGTAATTAATAGCTGGGTAAACTGTTTTTTGTTTATTTCCGTATGGGGGTAAACTCTATCAAAATATCCTATCCGCCCCCGCTCACCTTCAAAGTGAAGCGGGCTGCGAAGTAATTAAATACTAAAATAAATTATTTACTAAATATCAAAATATTAACCAATAAAGGAATATTATGTTTTTTTACAGAAAGGAAAATATTTTATTAAAAAATGAAATAAAAAAATTAAAAATAAATTACAAGAATTAATGATACGAGCTTATCCAGTAATGGTAAATGATATTAATGATGAAATTTGAGCAACAAATAAAAAGAATTAAGGAGTATAGATAAATGACAGAATATAAAAGTTTGTATATTAATAAAAATTGAAATGAAATAACAACATCTTTTGAATGAGCTAATTGTCAGCCTGTTAATTGTCGTATTTCACATCATAAAAATCATTATGATTTGCAATGTTTAGAATGAGCCAAAATGTACTTAAATTTATTTAAAGACAAGTGAGATGTTATTGCTTCTTATATGCAATATTATAAAATTAACGATA
>NZ_RXFY01000014.1:0-18151 GCF_044714355.1 Spiroplasma sp. ald
AGGAACTATCTTTTCGCTCTTGTAAATTTCATATCTTCATCGGTTAGAAAGGTTGAATTCATTGGTTAAATCATTCAAAGTATATGGTTTATTAGGTGATTTATTTTCTCAAAATTGCTCAATTTTACGATAAAAAGTTGATAAACTTGCTATTTTTGGATTAAATTCTTTCATTTTTTGCTCCTTTTTGCATATTAAAATTGCAATCATAAAAATTATATGGTTAAATATAAATACAAAATAGAACATATCGAAGAACTTGGCAAAGTTCTTTTTTCATTATTTACATCTTAATTAAAATAAAAAAAGGTAAATTTCTTTACCTTCTTAGTTAACTAATTTGCTAATAAATTAACATCTTAATTGTAACATACTAAATAAAAATTACTATCTTTTTTTGATTTTTTATTATTTTTGTGATAATGTTTGAAATTAAGAAAAGAGGATAAAAAATGATAAATGTTGATAACAACTTTTTTAACAATTTTAATGTTTTATTAGATAAACAAAGTATTGAAATTATTCAACAAAATTTAGAAAATTGTGATGAATGAATTTTTAAAAATTATAAAATTGATGAAACTTTAAAAAAATTTAAAGATTATAAAGTAAAAGAAATAAAACCAAGAACATTAACTATTTTAAATGGGAAAATAACTTTTAAAAGAAGAAGATATTATAAAATTAATCCAGAAACAGGTAAAGAAGAATATATTTTTCCTTTGGATAAACTTTTAGTAATTAAAAAATGACAAAGAATAGATAATTCTGTTAAAGAAAAAATATTATCATTTATTGGCAAGAAAAAAACATATCAAGATATTTTAGATACTATGGAACATGTAAAAATTTGTATAAAAACAATTTCAAATATTATGAAAAATGCAAAAACTGATAAAGAATATTATCTTAATAAAACTGATAAAAAAATAAAGATACCACATACCTTATATATTCAAATTGATGGAACTTTTTTAAAAATGTGAAATGAAAATAAAATAGAAAAAGAGAAAATAAAAAAACATAGTATATTTTCAACTGTTTATACTGGTTTTGATAAAACAAAATCAACTAAAAAAAGACCTGTAATTGAAAATAAATTGGGTGTTATAGAGCTTGATAATATTCCAGAATATATTAGAAAAAATAGTAAATTAACTAATTTTGTTAGTAAATTACTTATATTAATTATAAGTTATTATGATATTAATGCCAATATTGAAATTATGGTATTAGGTGATGGTGCACCTTGAATTAAAAATATTGCAAAATTTATTCAAGAATATTTTCCTAAAAATAAAGTACATTACACGATAGATAAATTTCATCTTACAAGTAGATTTAAAAAACTATATCCTTATCAAAGTAAAAACAAGCAAAATAAAGAAACATATCATAAAGCAGTTGATTATTTTTTTAATGGTAAATATGAAGAATTATTACAATGCTTAGAAAACAGTACTACTTTTATAAAAGAAGCAAAAATGAAATTCTTAAAAGAGACAATTAGATTAATTAAAAATAATGAAGAAGGTGTCAGAAATCAAACATTATGAAATAATATTGGTTGTCATATTGAGGGTGATATATCGCATTACTGTAAGGGTGTTTTGATTAAAAAAGCAACTTATCATGAAAAAACTCTTAAAAATAAATTAAATACTAGTATGATGAATTTTAAAAATAAAATTAATTTATTTAATACTAATGAACCATTAGAAGAAAATAGTATTAATTATTCAGTTAATAATTTTAATAAAAACTTACAACAAAACCTATATCTTTATTAATTTTATATAAGAAATTAAATAATTTTAATAAAAATATATTTTTTGTTGTGGAAAAATTTAAAAAATACTAAAATATTATTGACAATAAAATTAAAAGTAATACAATTTAGATAAGTAAGTGGTATATTATTCCACAATTTCTAAGATATTAATTAAAACCCTTAAATAATACATACAACCAATANATACAACTAATACATACAACTAATACATACAACTAATACATACAACCAAAAAAGAAATGTTTTTAAACATTTTCTCCTTTTAATAGTTTTTGTAAATAATCACCAACGCCGCCTTCATCATTAGTTAAGTGTGTAATTCCCCGAGCATTAGTTTTTAAATTGTCATTTCCATTTTTCATTGCGATTCCATAACCAACATTTTGCAATAGTTCTAAGTCATTCATTTCATCACCAAAAGCAATAACATCACGAATATCAACGTTATAATATTGTGCTAAAATATTAGCTGCAAATCCTTTTGAAACAAGTTTATTTGTAATGTTAATCATTATCATTATTTGCACCTGACCACTATTATAATTTCCGATGTTAACTTGGACAGAGTTTTTAAAATTTTCAAAAATTCGTAAAATTTGATCTTTTTCATTAGTATTGTTTAAATATAAGGCCATATTACTAGCTGGACCTTTTCAAGCAGTATAAGGATTGGCAATAAAATATTCATCATCAGCCACATCATCAAGATGAAAGTAATTTTTAATTGCCTCATCTTTTTTTCAACAAATTGCTTTATCATAATGTTCAATTAAGACATTTGCAACAATATTTTTTACATCAGGATGGTTGATAATACTCATAATAACATCATAAGAAATTGGAAAAACTAAACGTTTAAACTCTCGTTTTAATGGGTCATGAATATGACCACCATCAAAGTTTGTTAATAAGGTGTCTAACCCTAATTCACGATAAAAGCGAATACTTGCTCGATGAGGGCGACCAGTTGTAATACATACTTTATGCCCAGCTTTAACAGCTTCTTTGATCACATCTTGTGTTTTTGGATGGATTGTTTTGCCATCATTCATCAATGTTGTACCATCTAAATCAATTAGAATTAAACGTTTTTTATTTAGGTGTTGTAATTTCATGGGACTCCTTTCTAAAAAAATAATTATGTTTCTAATCCCTGTACCTCTTATTATATCTAATATTTTTATATTTATATTATTTTTAAAAATTTAGCAGTATTTAATTGACTTTGCTAATCAGTATGATAATATATAATTATAAAATTAGCAAACAATCATATAGAGTGATAAAAATTAAAGGAGGCAAAAGTATGGATTTAACACAACAATATGAACCAGGTAAAGATCCAAAAGTTCTTGAAAAATTTGCCAAAAATCTTAATAAAGAGGCTCTTGCTGGAAAATTAGACCCAATTATTGGGCGTGAAGATGAAATTAATAGAGTAATTCGAATTTTATCACGAAGAAAAAAAAATAATCCAGTCTTAATTGGTGAACCTGGTGTTGGGAAAACAGCGATTGTTGAAGGACTAGCACAGCGAATTGTTAAAGGTGATATTCCTAGTAATTTAAAAAATAAAACAATATATGAATTAGATATGGGAGCATTAATTGCTGGTGCGAAATTTCAAGGTGAATTTGAAGAACGTTTAAAAGCGGTTTTAAATAAAGTTAAAGAATCAAATGGCGATATTATTTTATTTATTGATGAGTTGCATTTAATTGTGGGAGCTGGTAAGACACAAGGTAGTATGGATGCTAGTAATTTATTAAAACCAATGTTAGCGCGTGGCGATTTGCATTGTATTGGTGCAACGACTTTAGATGAACATCGTTTATATATTGAAAAAGATGCTGCGTTAGAGCGACGCTTTCAAAAAGTAGTTGTCAGTGAATTAACCATTGATGAAAGTATTTCAATTTTACGAGGTTTAAAAGAACGATTTGAAACCTTTCATGGGGTTAAAATTCATGATAATGCTTTAGTTGCATCAGTTAACTTATCGTCTCGATACATTACTGACCGGTTTTTGCCAGATAAAGCAATTGACTTAATTGATGAAGCTTCTGCAACAATTAAAACAGAAATTGCATCAGTTCCAACCGAATTAGATAATTTAAATCGGCGAATTGTTCAGTTAGAAATTGAAAAAGCAGCTTTGCAAAAAGAAACTGATAAGGCATCTAATGAACGGTTAGTTGATATTGAAAATGAATTGAAACCATTAAAAGCAAAACAACAAAAATTAGATATTCAATGAAATTCGGAAAAAGAAAGTATTACTAAATTAAAAAACTTAAAATCACAAGTTGAACAATTGAAGAAAGAGTTAGAGCAAGCGCAATTAAGTGGTGATTTTAATCGTGCTGGTGAAATTCAATATGCTTTATTACCAAAACTAGAAAAACAATTACATGAACAAGAAAAACAAGCTTCAGGTTCACATCTTTTGAAAGAAGATGTAACTGAACGTGATATTGCTGCAATTGTTGGAAAGTGAACTGGTATTCCAGTTGACCGTTTAGTAGAAACAGAAAAGGCAAAATTATTAAATTTAAGTAAGATTTTACGGCGTCGTGTTTGCGGTCAAAACGAAGCAATTCAAGTAGTTGCTGATGCAATTATTCGTAGTCGAAGTGGAATTAAAGACCCAAATAAACCAATTGGTAGTTTCTTATTTTTAGGACCAACAGGAGTTGGGAAAACAGAAGTTGCCCGTAGTTTAGCATATGTTCTTTTTAACTCAGAAAAACAAATGGTACGATTAGATATGTCTGAATATATGGAAAAACATTCAGTAAGTAAATTAATTGGGGCGCCACCAGGTTATGTTGGTCATGAACAGGGTGGACAATTAACCGAGGCTGTTCGTCGAAGCCCATATTCAATTGTTTTATTTGATGAAATTGAAAAAGCACATCCTGATATTTTAAATATTTTGTTGCAAATTTTAGAAGATGGTCGTTTAACTGATTCATTAGGTAAAACTGTTGATTTTAAAAATACAATTATTATTATGACTTCTAATATTGGGTCAGAATATTTATTAAATGAAAATAATGATGGTGTTGGTTTATTAATTCAAAAAGAATTAGCTAGAAAATTTAAACCAGAGTTTTTAAATCGAATTGATAATGTTGTGACCTTTAATGCTTTATCAGAAGATGTTATTAAAGAAATTATTGAAAAAGAATTAGCTGAATTAACACAACGAATTGAAAATAGTAAAAACATTCGTATTAGTTATTCTGAAAAAGTATTAGAAAAAATTTTAAACGAAGGATATGATCGTGAATTTGGAGCACGGCCAATTAAGCGATATATTCAACGAAATCTTGAATCGTTAATTGCGCATGCTATTATTTCAGAAGAAGTTCAAGAGGGTAAATCTTATACAATTGATGTAGTTAAGAACGAAATGGTTATTAAGAATAGCACAAAATTAAATTAGCACTTGCATTCTTTAAATGATAAATTTATAATATTAATTGTTAGCACTATTTAGTGTTAATTGCCAAATATTTATAAGAATTGTAGAATGGAAGTGCTGCTGGTGTTAACCCAACGACAAGAAAACATTTTAAAAGTAATTGTAGAAGAATACACAAAAACAGCACAGCCTGTTGGAAGTAAAGTTATTATGGCTTCGTCCTTAATAGATTCTTCTTCTGCAACAATTCGTAATGAATGTGCAATTTTAGAAAAAGAAGGTTTTTTAGAAAAAGAACATGTTTCATCGGGAAGAATTCCATCAACAAAAGGTTATCGTTATTATGTTGATAACTTGATGGTTGAGAAAAATATTGATGATATTAAAAACCGGATTGAAGCCTTATTTGTTAATCGAAATATGTCAATTAATGATATTCTTGATCAAACAGGCCAAATTTTAAGTGAAATGACAAATTTAACAACAGTTGTTGTTGGTCCAAACTTTCAAGAAGAATTATTAAAAAAAATTGAATTATTGCCAATTTCTGAAACACAAGCAGTTGTTGTCTTTGTTTTAACAAATGGGCATGTTGAGAATAAAATGTTTACAATTGATAAAAATAGTTCAATGAATGATTTAAAAATTTCTGTTGAATTATTTAATACACGGTTAGAAAATACTAAAATAACTGATATTCCAACAAAATTTGAGGTAATTCGTCCAATTTTAGAACAACAAGTAAAACATTATGAATATATTTTAAAACAATTTGTTAACGCTTTAACAAGTATTGTTAAACCAAGTTATTCAACACATGGGATTCAATATATGCTCCAAAATCCGGAATATAATAACCCAGAACGAATTAAACAAGTTATTCGTTTAATTGAAACAATTTCACCGTTTGATTATTTTAAAAAACAACAAAATAACCCAAGCGAAAATCTTGTTTCAATTCAAATTGGGAATGAAACAGGGTTTAACAATGATGATATGGCTTTGTTGACAACAACTTATAAGGTTGATGATATGCAAGAAGGAGGAATTGCTTTAGTAGGGCCAAAGCGGTTAGAATATGATAAGCTTTATGAAGTTCTTGAATGATTAGCTTATCGGATTAAAGAAGCATATCAAAAAGAAGATAGAGAGGGTGAGATTAATGAGTAATGAAAAAAATGATAAATCTTCGCCAAACCAATTAAAAGAAAAAATTCAACAATTACGAAAAGAATTAGCAAATAATCAACCTGCTGATTCACCGTCAGAACCAGGGAAAACAGCAACAGCACCGACAGCTGAAGCAAATAATTTGGCAATTATTGAAGATTTAGAACATGAAATTGATTTATTGTTAAAAGACAATTTACGCTTGCGAGAAGAAAAATTATTAGTTTTAGCTGATGGTGAAAATTTAAAGAAAAGAATTCATGAAGAAGTTGCTGATATTAAACGTTATCGTGCAGCAGGGATGGCAGAAAAATTATTGCCAACATTAGATAACTTTGAACGTGCTTTGCAAGTTACTAATGTAACATCAGAAGTGAAAAACTTTTTAACAGGGTTTGAAATGATTTATCGTATGTTTAAAACGGTTTTTGAAGAAGAAGGTATTACCGCAATGGAGACAAAAGTAGGAGAACACTTTAATTCTAATTTCCATTCGGCAATTGAAATTATTGAAACAACTGATGTTTCATCAGGATGTATTGTTAAAATTTTACAAAAAGGATATATGATTCATGATCGTGTCTTACGTCATGCATCAGTGCAAGTTGCAAAATAACTAATTTAAGAGAGGAAGGTATGATAATATGGCAAAAATTATTGGTATTGATTTAGGAACAACAAATTCATGTGTTGCTGTGATGGAAGGAAAAGATTTTAAAGTTTTAGAAAATCCCGAAGGGCAACGAACAACACCATCAGTTGTTTCATTTAAAAATGAAGAAATTATTGTGGGAGATGCGGCAAAACGGCAAGCAGTAACAAACCCAAATACAATTAGTTCGATTAAACGTAAAATGGGGACATCAGACAAAGTTCATGTTAATAATAAAGATTATAGTCCTGAACAAATTTCTGCTGAAATTTTACGTTATTTAAAAAACTATGCTGAGAAAAAATTAGGACAAAAAGTTTCAAAAGCAGTTATTACTGTTCCGGCTTATTTTAATGACGCACAACGACAAGCAACAAAAGATGCTGGAAAAATTGCTGGATTAGAAGTTGAAAGAATTATTAATGAACCAACTGCGGCAGCATTAGCTTATGGAATTGATAAAGTTGATAAAGAGCAAAAAGTTTTAGTATTTGACTTAGGGGGAGGAACTTTTGATGTTTCAATCTTAGATTTAGCAGATGGAACATTTGAGGTTTTAGCAACCGCTGGGGATAATCATTTAGGAGGAGATGACTTTGATGAAATTATTATTCAATGAATGGTTGATGAATTTAAAAAAGATAATGGTATTGATTTAAAAACAGATAAAATGGCAATGCAACGATTGAAAGAAGAAGCAGAAAAAGCGAAAAAAAATCTTTCTTCACAATTACAAACTGAAATTACAGCACCATTTATTACTGCGCGTGATGGAAATCCATTACATTTAAACCTAACATTAACAAGAGCAAAATTTGATGAAATGACAAAAAGCCTTGTTCAACGAACAATTGAACCAGTTCGTAAAGCATTAGCTGATGCAAAATTAAAACCTAGTGATTTAGACCAAGTTTTACTAGTGGGAGGAAGTACGAGAATTCCAGCGGTACAAAAAGTTATTAAACATGAATTAGGAAAAGAACCAAACCGCACAATTAATCCTGATGAAGTTGTTGCAATTGGTGCAGCAATTCAAGGGGGAGTTTTAGCTGGTGATGTAAAAGATGTCTTATTATTAGATGTTACACCATTATCATTAGGTATTGAAACATTAGGAGGAGTCTCAACTGTTTTAATTCCTCGTAATACCACAATTCCAACATCAAAATCACAAGTGTTTTCAACCGCTGCTGATAATCAACCAGCTGTTGATATTCATGTTTTACAAGGGGAACGTAAAATGGCAGCAGATAATAAATCATTAGGACGATTCCAATTGTCTGGGATTGAACCAGCACCAAAAGGAATTCCCCAAATTGAAGTTAAGTTTTCAATTGATGCAAACGGAATTGTATCAGTTACTGCAAAAGATTTAAAAACAAGTAAAGAACAATCAGTTACCATTACTAATGGTGGTGGTTTAACAGAAGAAGAAATTCAACGAATGATTAATGAAGCAGAACAAAATAAAGATAAAGATGAGCAAAAATTAAAAAACATTGAATTGCGTAATAAGGCAGAGTCATATCTTTCAACAATTACACAAGCTTTAGAAGGAAATAAGGATAAAATGGATCCTGAACAGTTAAAAGCTTCTGAAGAAATGGCCAAAGAAATTAAAGAATTGTTAGAAAAAGAAGATTATGCTGGTTTAGAAGCAAAAATGGCAGCATTAGAACAAACAATAGCTGAAGCTTCAAAATTTATGAATGACCAACAAGGTGATCAATCTGAACCAGAAGTTACGAATGATGATGACAAAAAAGATAAATAAGACAATAATGATGACTAAAATTTTTTTAGTTATCTTTTCTTTAAAAGAGAAAGTAGGAAGATGGTAATGGGAAAACGAGACTATTATGAAGTATTGGGCGTTAATCGTAATGCCACTGATGATGAAATTAAACGTGCTTTTCGACAATTAGCAAAAAAATATCATCCTGATGTTTCAAAAGAGAAAGATGCCGAAGCAAAGTTTAAGGAAATTAATGAAGCTTATGAAGTTTTATCTGATCCAAATAAACGTCGCAATTATGATCAGTTTGGTCATGCTGGAACTGACCCCAATGGTTTTGGTGGCTTTAGTCATGGTTTTAGTAGTACGGGAGATTTTGAAGATATTTTCTCTGGTAGTTTTGGTGATATTTTTGAAAACTTTTTTGGTGGTGGTAAAAAACGCCGTGGTTTTAGTAATCAACCAATTAGAGGGGAAAATATTGCTGCACGTGTTACATTAACGTTAAAAGAACAAATGTTTGGGAAGAAAATAAACCTAGATTTAAATATTGATAAAAAATGTGAAATGTGTGATGGAACTGGAGCAAAAGACCCTAAAAAAGACATTCATACTTGTACAACTTGTGATGGTTATGGTTATGTTAACCTTGAACAGCGTAGTATTTTTGGTGTGATTCAATCACAGCAACCTTGTCCTGATTGTAAAGGACGCGGAAAAGTAATTACTAATAAATGTTCAAAATGTAAAGGTCAAGGGAATTATCGTGGGAAAGAAACAGTAGAAATTGAGTTACCGAAATCAATTTATGAAAATCAACAGTTACGAATTCGTGAAAAAGGAAACTACGGTCTAAATAATGGCCCACGGGGAGATATTTATTTAGAAATTTCAGTAAAACCAAATAAATATTTTAAGCGGGTTAATGATAACCTTCATTTAAATTTACCAGTATCTTATTTAGATGCTTTACTAGAAGCTGAAATTAAAGTTCCAACTTTTGATGGGGATGTTCATTTGAAATTACCACCAAATACAAAAACAAATAGTATTTTTAATATTCCAAATCATGGGTTTTTCAAATCACCAACATCGACAAAACGAGGAGATTTAATTGTTAATGTGATTGTAACAATTCCAACAAAATTATCGCCAGAAGAAAAAACAATTTTACAAAAGTTAAGAAATAATAGTTCGTTTAAAATTACTGATAATTTCTATGAAGATTTATAGTTATTAAAAAAAGTTTTAAGCATGATATTAATATCATGCTTAAAACTTTTTATTTTTTTGTTTCTTGTTCTTTTCAATGGTAATAACCATAAATCCCAGTTCTTAAAACATAAGCATTATGATATCCTAATTGTCGTAATTCTAATGCTGCTTCACTACTGCGATTACCACCATTACATAATGTAATAATTAATTGGTTTTTGTTTGATAAGTAACGGGATGGATCTTGGAGCAAATCAAAAATATAAACATTGATTGAATTTGTAATTTGTCGTAATGCTTTAAATTCAATCTCAGTGCGGACATCTAATAATAAAGCTTGTTCTTTTTGTGTTTCAAAGATTTCATTATCCATATAGACTGTTTTTTTGGTTCATTGTGTACTCCTTATTTTTTGTATATTTATATCATATCGTAAATATAAAATAATGTGTGATAAAATTAAGAAGATTAAGTATCACAGAGAGGAATTAAGAGTTTTGATGGCAAAACAAGTATTTAAAAAAATAATAAATAATCAGGAACTAATTGTTGAGCATGGCCAATTAGCAAAACAAGCAAGTGGTTCAATTTTAGTACGTTATGGTGATACTGTTGTTTTAGTAACCGCAACAGTTAATAACAAACTTAGTGAAGGTGATTTTTTTCCTTTAACAGTTGTTTTTCAAGAAAAATTATATTCAGTCGGAAAAATTCCGAGTGGATTTTTAAAACGAGAAGGGAAGCCATCTGAATATGGTACTTTATCATCACGAGTAATTGACCGTGCTTTACGGCCATTATTTTCAGAAAATTTTCGTAATGAAGTTCAAATTGTTATTAATGTTCTTGCTGTTGATAATGATCATGATGTGCGGGTGGTTAGTTTATTTGCGACATCATTAGCACTTAGTATTTCTAAAATTCCATTTGCTGGCCCAGTAGCGGGAACATTAGTAACTGTTGATCAAAATAATATTATTATTAATCCAACATTAAAACAAATTAATAATGGCAAAATGGAATTAATTGTTGCTGGAACAGCGGAGGCAATTAATATGGTTGAAGCCGGGGCAAAAGAAGTTTCTGAAAGTTTAATGTTGCAAGCAATTTTAGCGGGACATGATGTTATTCGGCAATTAATTACTTTTCAGCATGAAATTATTGCAAAAGTTGGGGTACCAAAAATGGAAGTTGAATTGTTTCAAATTCGTTCTGAAATTATTACTTATGTTAATAACAATTATGCAAAAGAGTTAATTACAGCTGCTCGAATTAAAGAAAAAACAAAACGTTATGAAACAATTGAAGATTTAGTTGAACAAGCAATTAATAATTATTCTATTCCAGTTCCACTTTCAGAAAAAGAACAGAAAAAATTGACTCTAGAATTAAAAACAGCTTTACATAATATTATTCGTCAAGAAGTGCGTTGCCAAATTTTAATTGATAAAACACGCTTAGATGGCCGAAAATTAGATCAAATTCGCCCATTAAGTAGTGAAATTGATATATTACCAGTTGTTCATGGTAGTGCTTTGTTCACTAGGGGTGAAACACAAGTTTTATCAGTTGTAACATTAGGTGCATTAGGTGAAAATCAAATTATTGATGGAATTACCGATGAAGAAGGTAAACGTTTTATGCATCATTATAACTTTCCACCATTTTCAGTTGGTGAAACTGGGCGGATGGGTCCTCCTTCACGACGAGAAATTGGTCATGGCGCATTAGGAGAAAAAGCATTATTACAAATTATTCCTAGCGAAAAAGTGTTTCCATATACAATTCGTATTGTTTCCGAAGTTTTAGAATCAAATGGTAGTACTTCCCAAGCATCAATTTGTGCTGCTACATTAGCTCTAATGGCGGCTGGAGTGCCAATTATAGCGCCAGTAGTTGGGATTGCAATGGGTTTAATTAAAGAAAAAAATAACTATACTATTTTAACTGATATTCAAGGGATGGAAGATCATCTTGGCGATATGGACTTTAAAGTAGCCGGAACTGCAAAGGGAATTTGTGCCTTACAAATGGACATTAAAATTGCAGGAATTAATAAGGCAATTCTCCAAGAAGCTTTAGAAGCGGCAAAAGAAGCACGGTTAACAATTTTAGATAATGTTTTAGCAACTATTTCTGAACCACGAGCACATTTAGCACCAACAGCACCAAAAATGAAAACATTTATGATTCCTGTTGATAAGATTCGGGAAGTTATTGGTCCGGGTGGTAAAATGATTACAGCTATTATTAAAAAATCAGATGATGTTAAAATCGATATTGAGGATGATGGCCAAGTGACAATTTACCATAGAGAAAGCACAGCGATTGAAAAAGCATATCAGTTAATCAAAGCAATTGCAATGCCAGTTATTGTTGGTGAAGAAATAATTGGACCAGTTGTTAAAATTGAAAAATTTGGTGTTTTTGTTAAGTTAAAAGAAAATCTTGATGGTTTAATTCATATTTCTAAATTAGCTAAACAACATGTTGAAAAAGCAGAAGATATTGTTCAATTAAACGATATTGTTAAAGTTAAAGTAATAGAAATTGATGGGAAAGGGAAAATTAAGTTACAATTAATTGAAATATTACCTAAAAAGTAACTTAATTTTTTAATATTGGTTCTTAAATAAATAACTAAAATATTTGTTATAATTAAATAAGGAGTTAGGAGATTTAATTATGAGTAAAATTGCAATTGATATGATGGGAACTGATTTAGGCATTAAACCAATTATCGACGCTTTGAAAGTTTTTATGAAGAAATATGACGATGTTACTTTTATTTTAATTGGAGCTGAGAAGGAACTGAAGGCTGCCACCGCAGCAGCAAAGTTAGATAATACAAAATATGAAATTTTTGCTACAACAGAAGTAATTGCAATGACAGAAAGTATGATGGAAGTTCGTCGTAAACCAAATAGTTCAATGGTTCGTGGAACTGAATTATTGCGTGATCAAAAAGTAGATGCTTTGGTATCTGGTGGTTCAACTGCAGCTTTTTTAGCAGCGTGTCATTTTATTGTGGGAGAAATTTCCGGAGTTTCACGGCCAGCTTTTATGCCTTTTATTCCAACACTTAACAAGGGAAAGTCTGTTTTAATGCTAGATGTTGGTGCTAGTTTAGAAAATGATGCCCAAGATCTTGTTAATTTTGCAATTATGGCTAGTGTTTATGCGCAAGAAATTATGCACAATCCAAAACCAAGTGTGGCAATCTTAAATATTGGTGAAGAAGCATCAAAAGGAAAAGATTATCATAAAGAAGCTTATAAATTATTAGCAAATAATAAAAATATTTTTTTTAAAGGAAATATTGAGCCACGTGATATTACTAGTGATGTTGTTGATATTATTGTAACAGATGGTTTTACTGGTAATATTGCTCTAAAAACATTGGAAGGAATGGCAAAAAATTTAATGGGTGTTATTAAACATGAATTAACAAAGAATTTTTATCGAAAATTAAAAGCTTTTTCGTTACGAAAAGCTTTTCAGGGAGTTCGTGAAACCTTTGATTATCGAAATAATGCAGCAGCATTAGTCTTAGGATTAAGAGCAATTGCTGTTAAAACACATGGTAGTAGTGATGAAAAATCATGAATTAGTACTTTAGAATTAACTCGTACCGCAATTGTCAATAATTTTGTGCAAAAAATGACAGTTAAATTGTTAAAGGGGGATTAATTATACGATGCAGTTTATAAACAAACAGCCAGAACAACTTTTTTTCGAGTTAAAAGCTTTTTTTAAACAGTATTATGTTTTTATTAAAAAACCACAATATTATTTAGAAGCCTTAACTCATAATTCTTATGCAAATGAAAATAATTTAAGTTATACTTATCAACGAATGGAATTTTTGGGTGATGCAATTTTAGCAAAAGAAATTTCCTTATACTTATTTTTAAGTTTTCCTGATAAAAATGAAGGTGAAATTACTAATTTACGTAGTAAAATTGTTCGGGAAGGAACATTAGCAGAATTAGTTCGTCAAATGAATTGAGCGCCTTTCTTATTATTAGGAAAAGGAGAAATTAAAACAAAAGGATATGAAAAAAATCGTATTTTAGCTGATATTTATGAGTCAATGATTGCTGCATTATATCTTGATTTGGGTGAAGAAATTGTTCGTAATTTTATTAATGACACCCTTATTCAAATGGTTTCTAATCCTGGTTTTTTTGATCAAATTCGAGATTACAAAACGGAATTACAAGAATTTTTACAAGCTGGTGATGCACGAACATTAGAATATAAATTAATTAAAGAATCACCACCATTAGAAGGAAATCGAGTTTTATATACTGTGATTGCAGAAATTGGGGGAATTCGTTATGGCGAAGGATGCGGTTATACTCATAAAGAAGCTGAGCAATTAGCTGCTCGTGATGCGCTACAAAAATTAGCAACAAAATCAAAATATCATTTCGAAAATAAATAACAATGTAATATGACTAAACTAATTTAAGTATATGGAGATGAAAAGTAATGATGATAAGACATTTGTTTAAGAATTTTTGATTAAGTTTTACTAGAAATAGTTTACAAGTTTTAGGCCTATTTTTAATGTTAGGAATTATTATTACCTTGTTTGGGGGAATGATTATGTCAAGCAGTTTAAGTACGGTTCAATTGGCATTAATTGGTAATGATTTGTATGATACTAATATTTCATTTCAATTTAATTATAATTTAAAAATTGTTTCAAACCATCAAAATTTATCATATGGTTTAAACAATATTAATTATATTAATGAGGATGGAGATTTAGACAATAATAAAGTAGAAAGTCCTTATTTTCAGTTAAAACCAAATGGCAAAGATACTTATCAAATTGTATTGGATTCAGAAAGTAACAAGTCAGGAAAATGGCTTGCTTCAAATAGTTCAAATTCATATTTTATGGAACAGTTAAAGGAAAACGGTGAAGTAATATTAAACTTTAATACTAATATTGTTCCTGATAGTGTTTATTTTTTTTAGTAATGATGATTATCATGAATTGATTAGTTATTTACAAAATCCAGCAAACTTAATTCCATTCGTAAGTTCACCAGATAATCCTAGATTAGTCACAGATACATTAATTTTTACTAATGCTTATAAGGATTTTAGTATAAATCATAAACGAATTTATGACTTACAAACTCGTCTTTTAAATTCTGTTATTATTGGTTCGGTTGCTGATCGTGCTCTAATGAGTGAAACAATGCGACTTTACGATATTTTTAAAGCAGAAAACTTTTATATTCAAAGTGTGCAGACATATTATTGGACAATACCAATTATGGTAAAAGGAAATTATCAATATTTTTTAAATTATCAGGTAAGCGATGATTATCCTCCAATTATTATTAATAATTCTTATGCTTTACATAATAAAATCAAGATTAATGATCTTTTTAATATTTATGGTTACCAATATCGTGTGATTGGTTTTGCCACAAATGCTTATGTTAATAGTGCAGCAAATGAGTCATCTTTTATTTATAATTCATATTTATGACTTCGTGGTCCTGAATATACAAATTTATTAACAAAAATCACTAATGATGCACCACAGCTTATTAACAGCATAATTAGTATTCACGCTGCTTTTGCATCAACAGAACTAAATCCTGGTTTTTTGCATGCTCAAAATAGTTGAAGTGATATTGCAAATGTTTATGATAATGCTACTTTTTCACGTTCTGCAGTTGCTTATACACCATTACATCATATGAAAGAACTTATTAAAAATAAAGAAGATATTATTTGGTCAATTTTAATTGCAATTTCATTATTATTAATAATTTCATCTTTCATTATGATTAGTATGATTGTTAATAAACTATTATTATTAAACCGGGGAATTATTGGTAATTTAAAAGTACAAGGATACGGAACGGGAACAATTGCGTTTTTACTTCTTTCTTGTTTTTTATTATTAATATTTATTATTTCTTTATTATCATTAATAACAAGTTGAATCTTCTCTTTTATCTTAAATATTACTTATCAAGGTTTTTTAGAATTTACTACTTATATTTCAGTTCCCCTTGGTGATTAATAGTTGGAACATATTTGTTACCTAGTTTTGTTGTTTGTTTCTATGCTTTTTTATTCATTATTATTGAAGTGTCATGACCAACATTAATTTTACTAAAACCAAAAGTAGTTAAAACACGAATTCCAAAAGGTCATCATTTATTACATTTAAACTTTAAATATAAAATTAGTCTTAAATTTGTGTTAGATGCTAAGTGAAAATTATTATTAACACTTGTTGTAACAACGTTAACCGGAGCAATGTTGTTTACAGGATTAACAACAATTATTAATTTTATTCAAATTAATCTTAATTTAAAAACAAATGCAAATTGGAAGTATGTTTATCATTATGATAATAATTATAATTATGGATGCTAGTGAAACACCACCATATGATTATTTAGTTTATGAAAATCCCGGGGCAGTTAAATAACCGGATGTTTCTGGATATTATTTATTACAACCCGAAATACGACAATTTACAGAAGAATTAGTATTAAAAAAATATAATACTTTTGGTTTTGGTGATCCAGTATGTGGGCCATTTGTTGGTGACAGTAATATTATTAAGTCGTTTAAATACAAATGATTTAAAGCAAGATCTTATGAATGATATGTTGAAAATTGTAAAGATACCCAGTATTATGAACAAATTACCAAATTTATTAAGGGAACAGTTTATGAATATTTTATTAATCAACTAAGTAAGGAAGATGGAATTATTACGATAGTTTATCAACCAATTATTTATGGTCCATATCAATCAGAAATTTTTGCAAATACCGAAAATTTATATGCACGAGAAGCAATAAACTATAGTTTATTAGAACAGTTTTTAAACGAATATCAAATTGCTAACACAAATTCAAAAATTGATTTATCAATTCCAACCTTTTATCGGAATTTTATTAGTCATAGAAATTTAAAAAGTCTATATGGTAGTGCTATTGAATTTTATGATTATAAAAATAATACAACGTTATTTTACCCAAATGTTGAGAAAAAAACAGATATTAATTGATTCTTTAATAAAATTAAGAGTTTTGATCAACCTGATGATGATAGTTTATTACGAGCAACACAAACTAATCGTTTTAGTTCAGTTGTTAATTATGCGATTTTGCAAGTTAATGAAATGAAAAAATTAATTCAAAGTAAAAAATGATTTCATGGTAAAAATCCTAATTGAGATCCAAAAAATTATCGGATTCAATTATACCCAATTATTATTAATCATTCTTATCGTTATTTAAATAATATTAATATTGGTGACATTTTATTAGATAATTTTAATGATCGAAGTGCGATATTTTATATTGTTGTTGATAAATTTGATAATGGAATGAAAAATATGTTTTTAATTAATAAGTATAATAATCAACGCTTAACGCCAAAACGTTTAGCAAACCTATATTCAGCATTACGCGATAATGAAACATATCATTATATTGGTGTTTATGATAAAAATAATAATTATGATGCTTCATTTGAAACAGAGTATGAACCAGCACCAATTTATAATGGAACACAAAATTTAAAAATTTTATTGCAACAAACAGTTAATTTACAAATTATTTTATTCTTAATTTATTTATTAATTTTAGTTGCTTCAATTGTGGCATGTATTTTCCAAATTTTTATTATTACAAATATCATTTTAAAAGATAATTTAAAAGTTTTGAATAGTTTTAAAGCACTAGGGTACTCTGATTTATGAATTTTTAATCGGCTGTTCTTGATTTATTTACCAATTATTTTAATTAGCTGAGTAATTTCAATTCCCATTGGGATAACCATTATTGGCTTAATTCGCTATCAAATTATTTTTAATATGTTATCATATGTGTCAGGAACTGTTAATATTGGTGATTATTTGATTAGTTTTTTAGGATTACTTGTAATGTTTATTATTGCTTTTGTTTTAAATAAAAAATTTATGGACCATCGTTATCCAATTTTAAAAACAATGAATTGAAATTAATGAGGAGATTATTTATGTTTTGTTATTAATGTTTAAAAGGAGAGTTGAATAGATACATATTTATTAGACTTCTTGCATAACCTAGTTATTTTAAAATTCCTATAAAATATATTTAAAATAGAAATTATAGGAATTTAAAATTA
>NZ_RXFY01000140.1:0-2105 GCF_044714355.1 Spiroplasma sp. ald
TAAATATATTTTATAGGAATTTTAAAATAACTAGGTTATGCAAGAAGTCTATTGTCTATGGAATTGCTTCTAATGAGGGAATTATTAGTATGTACAATACAGAAATTTTAGGATGTTTTGGTGCCTTAATGATTTTCCTAGTAGTTTTCTTAGGAATTGGATTAGGTACCATATATATTTATCGTCGTATTGAAATGTTTGGTACATTCAGTTTAAAAGAGATTTATGAAACAATGGATAGTATTGATGCAACAAAAGACTTTGTTAGAAGTCGCCGTGTTATTAACAACTTAAGTGTTGAATATTCGCTATTAATTAAACAATATATTGATGAGAAACATCGCGAACAAAAAATAAAAAATTTAGAAGATAAAATTAATTCTTTATATAAAGATCTAGCCATAGTTCGAAGCAAAAAATTAGAAGCAATAAGTGAGGTTTATCGTAATCGTTTTGAAGTAATTAAGCAAAAATATGTTGTTTTAGTTCAAAAAGCAGAGATTACTAATGATGCTAAAGATATTCGCAAATCCCAAAAATTAAAAATAAAATTAGAAGCATTAGGGGAAAAAATTACAGAAGTACGCAAAGAAATTGAAATGTTAAAAAGAAATCCAAATTATGCCCGGATTGCTGCTTTAAATGAGCAATATGAAGAATTAAAAGATGAATATATGCTTATATCAAGAACAGTTAATGAACATAGCTCTAAACTAAAATTAAAAAAAGTTTATACATTACGACAAGAATTAACATATTTACAAAAGAAAATTGATGAATTAAATAGTAATACAATGCGAACTATTTTTGATAATCCGCATGATAAAAAAATTAATAAATTAATTGTGCGATATAACTTAGAAAAAGAACAATTAAATCATTTAAAACAAACTAAACCAGAAGCTAGATTAATTCCAATTTTTCAAGAAAAATTATTAATTTTAGCTAATAATATTAAAGAATTAGAAGCAAATAAAACTCAAGTTAATCGTCATATAGAAGAAAGAATTATAAAATTAAAACGACAATTAGAAGAGTTGAATGCGGAAAAAAATAAAAACTATAAATTATCAAAAATTACAAAAGATGAATCATACAACATTAAAATTCGTAAAATAAAGGAATTATGTAAAATGAAGTGCAACAAATCAACTCAGAAAGGAGTTGATTTTTATTGAAAAGAAACATTATTTTATTTTGCGGTCCGTAGTAACTAAGTATGGAAAAGATAATGTTATTAATACGGTAAATAATATTGTAATTAATAATGTAGAAGAAGATGAATAAATTATCCGGGTAATTTATTAGCGGTAATTTATTCAATATAGTTTATTTTGAGCGTAGCGAACACGCGAAGCGTGCCGCGCGAAATTAGATTTTTAGGAGGAATTAAGTTATGCCAGGTTGATTAACGACAATATTTAGTGTTGTTATTATATTAGATATTTTTGCTTGAATTGGTTTATCAATTTATCATAAAATTCGTCAAATTCGAGGTAAGAAAAAAGATAAAAAAGAAATTAAAAGTAAGGAGGATGATAAATAATGTTAGGTATGTATTTAACAACAGCGGTTAATTTTTTAGCAGATAGTGGTACTCCTACTATTTCAGATGGAATGGGTTCTATTTGAAGTGGTTTAGGACAAGCAATGATGAAAGTTAAAGAAGCAATTTATGCTGTATTACCACAATTAATGACCTTTTTAGGTGATGCGTGAATTATTTTAATTCCATTTGGTATTTTTGTTATTATTAAGATTTTAAACAAAACTAAGGCACACTAGTTTTTATATGTGATTTTATTAAATAATTTTATTGTTTATTTTTACACTATACACTGTTTACAAATTTATTTTTTAATAAATTTTATTATTATTGTTAATGTTGGAATTATAAAAATTCCTATTATACATATAATTTTAACTATATTTTCTATGGTGGATAAATTTATATTGTTTATTATTCATAATATTGAGTTTATTATGAAAAATATTTTTTTAGTATGACCCTTAATAGAAATAATAATATTTCTATTAAGGGTCATACTAATGGTCATACTAATAGTAGTTTTGGAATATAAATTTTTATAATAGACTTCTTGCAT
>NZ_RXFY01000141.1:0-2255 GCF_044714355.1 Spiroplasma sp. ald
GATGTTGATTTACAAAAATGTTTGAATTGTAGTTTTACGATTCAAAAAATCAATGATGAATGATTTACTATCAACACAGGAAATAACAACTGCTGTAAATAATAACTTGGTGTTATAATTTGTTTACCAAGATATTTTTTATCTTTGGTATTAGTTAAATTCCTATGCTACTAAATATCAACTATATAAATATCAACCTTTACATTTTTATCTCATCTTAGCAAAATAAAAAAACATAATCTAAATAAAAGGCATTTAGGTTATGTTATAATTTAAAGAGTAAGATTCTCCTCTTACTTTTCAAAATTATATAAAGTGATAGTAATTTATTTTGAGATAAATTACTATCGTGGAAACGCTAGGTGTTAACTAGTGTTTCCACAGACAATTTTAACATATTTCTTGGTGGTCTTTTATGATACTGCTTTGAAATATGTTGTAAATTGCTTGTGGGAATAGTGCGGTGGTGCTATTCTCTTTTTTGTTAAAAAGAGAATTCAGAAAGGAATATATGCAATGAAAAAATTACTAAGTTTATTAACAATAACTACGCTGACAGCAAGCGTTCCCGCTCCGTTGCTTGCCAATGCAACTCTAGAAAGAACAAAACGGGATCTTACTACAACTACCAGAGATGTTACAACTGGGTTTGATGTAAGTGTAATTTCTATATTAAACAAATGAAACAAAGTTGATAATAGAGAAAACGAG
The DNA here is from genome assembly GCF_044714355.1 of Spiroplasma sp. ald. Classification (NCBI taxonomy): domain Bacteria; kingdom Bacillati; phylum Mycoplasmatota; class Mollicutes; order Entomoplasmatales; family Spiroplasmataceae; genus Spiroplasma; species Spiroplasma sp. ald. The sequence goes on from NZ_RXFY01000141.1 coordinate 712, forward strand.
TTTTCAAAACCAAACAATAAATGATATTTTTATATTCGAGTGATTGATAAATATAAATGTGAAAAAGTTTATTTTGATAGTAATTTTATAAAAAATCAAAATACATATTGACAACATTTAAAATATGGAATTAATTTTCCTGTTTATCGTTGGGATGATGTTGGTGAACCGGAAACACCAATAATTGACAGCAACGGAAATGTTACAGATTGAAATTTAAAAATAAAAGATAATTATTTATTTCAACAAGGAATTTTGTTTTCACTTGTGGATGGTTCTAAAACAGCAAAATGATCTAACAACGGAATGCGTTTGACAGTTGACGGAGAAACAAATATCAATATTGATAACCCAAATGTTACAGAAGTTTTATGAAATGGTGCTAAACAAAATATGTTGGGTGGTAAAGTAAATATCAATGTTAAACCTGAAACTAGTGAAAAGACCCATAAATTAGTTATCAAATATGATATTCGTAGAACAAAATACACGAGCGAAGACATTGATGTTGTTATGGCGGCAAAAATAGACACGCCAAAACCAATTGTTAAAGAAAATTTAAGCGATGTGATTAAATTTGGTAATGAGAATAATTTAGAAAATATCATTAATAATAACGATGATACTATTTTCGCTGCTGTTAATCAAAAAAACGGCAATGTCATTGATGATTTTTCGCAAATTGAAATAACAAATAAAGATAATCATTCTGCAACATTAACCGCAAAACCAGATAGCAAGAGTTACAAAGGTTCAGTGATAGTTAAATACAATTTTATTCCCACAGCGGTGGTAAAAGTAAAAATTAATTTAACATCATCGGCAAATGGTGTTCAAATAGAGAAAAATTATTTGGCACAACTTGACAATACTAAAATGACAAACAAGGTTGATACATTTTATTATGCGAATGGAAAAAGTACTATTAAAATCAAACAACCATCAACTGACAATGTTATAACTGGGGTTGTGTATGGTTGTGATGATAAATGAAATAAAACATCACAATCAAATGTTATTGACCCAATAAATGGCTTAGAGATTGATAAGGGGCAATATGGTTCGATTGATGGTCGTTATTTAGTTGAGTTGCAACATCAAGATTTACCAACGCATAAAAAAACTATTTATCTGCAAGTATCAGAAAAACAATCGGTAGAACATTATTGAAATACTGATAATGGCAAACAATTTGAACAGTGAGCAGAAGATAATGGATATAAAAATATACGCGGTTATAGTGAAAATCAACTAAATGAGTTGTTTGAGTTATCGAAGACTTGAAAACAAAGTTTAGCACATTTAGATTTAAAGTTAGATGAATTTGTTGTTACTAACATTAAAAATGTGACCCAAGATGAAATTAATGCCTATAAAACAAAAATGCTTGCTAGTGTAAAATCACAAGTTGAAAAGTATGCTCCGAATGTTGTAGAAAACACTGACTATGTTATCGGCGTTGATAATCTTATTGTGGGTGATTGAACGACGAGCAAAGATGTCAAGGTTCAAGCAGTCGATGGTAGTACAAAATTGCTAAGTTT
>NZ_RXFY01000142.1:0-2173 GCF_044714355.1 Spiroplasma sp. ald
TCCTTCTGAACCATCTTTATTAATAATTGGTAATTTTTTAGGAACCATATAGTATGTTGTTCCTTCAACAGTTTTCATTGCTCCACTCGTTTCAATTACGCTATTTATTTGATCGTTTGCTCCAAGTTGTAACTGTAATTTATTACGAATTCCACGAATAAAATCAGCCGAACCTAATACAACTGTTTCTGATGGGGTAAAGCCGTTTTCATATATTTTATCCATAATTTCATCGTGGATTTGTAAAGCATTTGTATCATCTGCTTTTTGTCCTTGAATAGTTGTAACTGTTCCTTTATTAATAATTTCTAAAATTTTATTGCGTTTATAAGCAACCTCAGTATCCATTGCTTGCTCAATATCGGCAGCCCAAAGATTAGGATTAAAATCACTTTCTACAGGGTCTAATTTACGAGCAAAAGTTAAAATTGTATCTAATTCAACAATTCCATCTTCAAATTCCACTGTTGAATATTTTAGTAGGTTATCATCAGTATTAAATACTTGACCGTTTGCTCCTAAACCTTCATTGTATTTAATATTTTTCTTTCTTTTATATGTTAAACCAAATTTATTTGCTTCTTTTCAAGCAAATAATGCTTCTCAACTAAATTTTTGTTGATAAGTTTGTAAATATCATTGTTCAAATGTTTCTCGGTCTCGTTTTGTTGCTTGATTAGCAATATCTCCGAAAATTCTTTGTGGGTTTTGTGCCATATTTTACTTCCCTCTTTCTATTTATTAAATACATTGTCTGTATCTAAAATATTGTTTTCTTTGTTTTCTACTTTTGGTACACCGCCAGTATTAACTGTTTGTACCTTAATTAATTCATCATAAACACTTTGTAAATGTGNTTTAATAACTTCAATNTCATCATTAATATCATAAGATTTNAGTAAGACATTTTTAAATTCTTCATTATCAGTTAAAGAATTATTGAATTTATTAATTTCAATTTGTTTTAATTGCATAGTTTGTTGTTCTAATTGTGAAATTAATTCAGTGTTTTTGGTTTGCAATTCGTTGATTTGTTGATTGCTATTTTCTAAATTATTTGCATTAAATTCATTAATTTCTTCAGAATTTTCTAAAATAACTTCTGCTGTTTTAATATCTAAGTTATCATTTTCATCTTTAATTGGTTCGTTGTTTTCATTAACAAGAACATATTTTACATTTTTTACCATTTTTTAACTCCCTTATTTTTTAATATTTGTGTTTGTTCTTTTTCTAATTGCTTTTTTAATAATTTCGAAACTATCAACTCTAAAAGATAAAAAATATCGTTTAGTTTTTATATTGAACTGATTAAATACTGAGCCTTTAATTTTTATCTCATCATCTTTTTTTAATTTCAAAAACTCAGTTAAAATAGATGGGTTATATATTGATAATGTTGAGTAATTTAATCCATCTCATTGACATTTAGCCGAACAAGCATCAACTTCAATCCCACCAGCAACCAGTGCCTTAATTTTAGTTTTAATCGGATTTTCATGTAATCTAACAGTTAATTCTAATTTATTAACTTTTTTATTTTTTATTTTAGGTTTATTAGTTGTTGATTTTTTAGGTAAATTACTTTTTGCTTGTGCCATTTTTATCAACTCCTTTTGTTATAAAATATTGTAAATGTTTCCAAGCATCGTGTTCGTGTTCTGTCATTTTAATATTTCCTTTATAAAAATAATTTTTCTTAATAACTGGTGATTGTAAAACATAATTTAAATTAAATAGATATTTGCATAAAACTTTTAAACCACCAATGAATTTAGGAGTAGATAATGGGTTTTTTATTTTTAAACCTTTATGAAGTTGATAATCTTCAATTATTACAATAACTTTATTTAAATAATAACAAATTTTATTTTTAAACTCATTTAATATTAAATACATATTATTTATTGCTTCTTCTTCATTTTTGGAAGTAAAAGTAATATTATTAATTATTTTCTTTTGCAAAACATTATAAATAATAATACCAGTTTGTCCAATTCCAGCAGGGTCAATTGCAATAATATATTTTAATTTATTTGNTTTATTTTTTTGTCAATTTGTAATATTTTTCATCCATCTGATGCTAAATCTAAAATATCGTTAATTTTATAATATTGCATATAAGAAGCAATAACATCTCACTTGTCTTTAAATAAATTTAAGTACATTTTGG
>NZ_RXFY01000143.1:0-2098 GCF_044714355.1 Spiroplasma sp. ald
ATTTCTATTTTAAATATATTTTATAGGAATTTTAAAATAACTAGGTTGGTTATGCAAGAAGTCTAATAAATAATTTAGGTTTAGTTTTAAATTTTGTTATATTCCTTATTAGTTATATTCCTTATTAGTAGTAATCAGCAACACAATAACATTTATAAACTATTAAATGAATAATGTGACAATTATTATTCACATACTAACCTTAATTATTAAAATAAACGGACCAGATTTATTATTTACATACCTGCTAGCATTAATGCTAGCAATTTTTATTGTTAATTTAAAAAAGCAAGAAAACCTTGTTTTTTTAAATTAAACTTATTTTTTAGTAAATTCTAAGGTAAATAATGTTGATGTTCATCCAGTATAATAAACCGCATTATTTTTTCCAAATAATAAGTCAAAGTTTCAAACTGTTCGCCGACGAAGTGAAAAAGTATCTTTAGTTTCATTTAAACTCACTTCGTGAACACTTTTTTCCCAATTACCAGCTGTAAAAATATCAATTCCTGGTAAATTTTTTGCTTGATTTACTTCTTTAAAATCATTAATTAATATTTTTAAAACATCTTTGTATTTTCGGGTTTTTAAATTTAAAATTTTAGTAAAAGCTTCTTTGCTAAGATGGAATACTCCTGAATGCTCATTTGATTCTAATTTAAAATGATTATAAAAAGCAACTACTAACCGTCCATATTCCATTAACTTATTTGTTAAACCTTCCTCTGTAATTTCAACTTGAACTTTTAATGCTTGCCCATCATTCATTACTGCTCCAGATAATGGAAACCCTGCCACTTGAATTTTTGCTAAATTCACATGAAAATCAGCTAATCATAAGTTCTGACCTCCAGTATTAAAAACATTAACTAATGAACGATAAAAATTAACAAAATTTTCTGGAGTAATTTTATTAGGTTGATATCCTTTTCCGGTTCAAACATATGAAGCTGTATTTTCTCGAACAACATTAACACCATTAGTAGTATTATTAATTGCACTTGTTAGTAAACTCAATAAAGTTATTGAAGAATTATATTTAATATTCTTTACAAACTTTTGCAATTCGCTATCACTTTTAATTTTACTTTGTAACTTTTCTAAAATAATATTATCTAAATTAGCAAAACTAGCTGTATAGTTTACATCAAAATTTTGATAAATTGTAGCAAATTCAGGTGTTTTATCAATTTGAAAAATTCCTTCTTGATTGAAAAAATTAACAATTACTTTTGAAATTTTTTGAACCATCCCATTTAAAACAACTTTCATTTCTTCTGGATTATCAGTAATAACATATTGGATTACATAATCTGAAGTTGTTGTTAAAAGTTTAAACTTAACTTCAAATTGAAAATGGAAATCTAGTCTAACTGCTTTTACTGTTTCTAATCCTGGTCGATCTAAAATTGCTTGCAATTGAACCATATCAATAAAATTTAATTCATAACTTAAACTATCATTTAATAAATTAATTGGTTTACTATCAGGATAATAATTTGAATAGTCATTATAAATTTCATTATTAATATTATTAAAAACAGCAAGAAAGCCATTTTTTAATATTGCTAAAGCATCTATCGCATCTTTATCCATTTGGTCTAATTTTCTACTTTCAGTTTTCTTGTCAACCATTGTATACAGTTTATCAAATTTATTTTGATATTCAGTACTATTAATTGTATTTTTATTTTGTGCATAAACTGAAAAATTGTTGATAGCACGTTGTGAAATTTTATTTAAAATTTCCATATCTTTTCCAATACCATTTTCAGTATCATCAAGTTTAAGCGGCTTTTTACAACCGATAATTGGACTATATCCTGTCGTTGCAAAAAAAGTCATTCCTAATAAAATCATTAGTTTTTTCATTATTTAAAATCCCTTCGTTATATCTAATTTTATACTTTCTAATTATAACTTAAAAAAATTAAAACTTAAATATTATAATTACAGTTTCTGGTACGAACTGATGTTAAAATTTCTTTTTTAATTAGACTTCTTGCATAACCTAGTTATTTTAAAATTCCTATAAAATATATTTAAAATAGAAATTATAGGAATCTAAAATTATGAAATTTGATAAATTTGATTTTAT
>NZ_RXFY01000144.1:0-2116 GCF_044714355.1 Spiroplasma sp. ald
GTTCAAATTGAATATAATAAAATGGGTAAATGTAATGTTTGAGATATTTTAAATATGAATAATTTTATTAATCGCCAAATTACAGTATTACCTTTAAACTATACGCAAAAATTAGTATTTAATCCTTTTACGATACCAGGCGGAGTTGGTAAGTTCTTAAACTTTATTTCATTTGGTATTCCATGAGGATGAGTAATTAACCAAGATGAAAAAACTTGACCTAATTTCCAATGACTTAATGGTTTTATGAGTGCTAATATTTATAGCTTTTATAATGATGCATTTTGGTCTGATAACTCAAAAGGGAAAGGTTATTTACCATTTGAAATATTTAGAGAACAAGGTAATGATAAAGTTGGTGCTATCTTTGGTGCTAATGCTACTAGTTTAGGTTTTACTACTTTATTAACTGATAAATTTAAAGGGACTGTTTTAACTAATGATGGTAAACCAACAAGTGAATTAGTTTATTCAACTTATAATTTAAAACAATTAAATCCTAAAACTAACCGAGTTTATTTAATTAATGAAAAAACCAAAGCAGTAGATGCGCAAATAACAGTTAGTGCTAGTGAAAAAGATAATAATTGCGAATTCTTACAAACACCTGATGGAACAAATTGTAGTTATATAATTGATATGTTTTCAATACAAGCCTTATATAAAGGTAATTTTGAAATTATCTTTTATGCTGATAACCCATATACAAATAATGAAGAAGATTATTTACGCTTATCAGTATGGAGTTTTAGAGGTAAAACAAAAAGCGTATTAAACAATTATTTACGCGATATGACAACTAACTATAAAACTAGTTTCTTATTACCACATGATTATGAAATACCAACATTTAATACCCACAATATGGTCTTACCACCAGTGCCATATAACTATCAACCTTATACAAAAGATATTATGCCTTCTGATGTAGTACTACCATTAATAACTAAAATTATTGCACCAGCACAATGTAAAGTGGGAAATTATGAGCCAGTTAATTTATTTGATGATACAGAAGAATATAAAGGTTATTATGAAATAGAAATTGATTTAAAACAAATTGACCCAACAATTCAAAGTATTAGTAAATTTCAAGATGCTTATAAAACAATAGAAATAAGTAATCTTAATAATTTACAAGTTGAATGTGGGCCACCAAATATAGAGAATTTTATTCCTAATAGAAATATTAATTTATCTGCTGGTGAAAATACTTGTAATTATGATTTAGGTTCATTAAATAATATAACTTTAAAACAAACTGGTCGTTCACAAACTGATAAAATTAATTTTCCAAATACTTTTACAATAAAAGATACTAAAGAAATAACTAATGATATTCAAACATTTGAACCTATTGCTTATACTAATGGTTTACCAAGCGAAAATTATCAAAACACTTATTTCACTTACCAAGATAGAGTAGTAATTAAATTTTTACTTCAAATAACAAAATTATCTAATAGTGATAATAATAAAATTAAAGAAACATATATACAAGCATATTATACTAATGATGTAAAATTAAAAATTAGATTTACAAAAGTAATATTTGTTCAACTATTAGAACAAATAATAACTCATTGAAAATATTGAGGTAATTATAAAGATATTGTACTAGATGTTTATAATCCAAATGTTTTAGGTATTAGAAATAAAAACGATAATCCTGTTAAAATTACAATTAAACCAAGATAAAAAATAAAAAAGAGATAGATATTAAATCTCTTTTTTATTCATCCTTAACTTTTAAATTATTTTTTTCATCTAAAACTAATTCAGGTATATTATTATCTAAATTTCAACGATAAACTGATTTAAAATGACTATTATTTTTATCATCTATTCACCTTTTTATTGGCTTATATCCTCAGTTTTGTTTTTCACTTATTAATAAACCCCAAATAACTCTATTTTTAGGAGATAAAACCTGCAATTCAAAATTATTTAATTTATCAATAGTTTTAAAATTATCATTTAAAAACTTAACAATTCTTCAATTATCCTTTTCATCACCACGCCATACTACATAATAATACTTATTATCAACAGTATTAAATGGTTTTTCTTGTGGTGCTATTCATTCTAGATTATCTTTGATTTCTTGATTATCAGT
>NZ_RXFY01000145.1:0-2001 GCF_044714355.1 Spiroplasma sp. ald
ATTATAATTTGCTATTAGTATCTTTTTAAAAATATTTACAATTATTTTAATAGGTTATGCAAGAAGTCTAATGATTTAATTTGTTATAATAAAAAAAGAGAAGGGTCTGGTGAGATAATGAAAGATGATTTTGTGATTTATAATGAAACAAAGTTTGATATTAAACCATATCAAGGTGATTTTAATGCAATTTTCAAAAAAATTAAAACTTTATTAGCAATAACTGAGCCATTAGAATTATCATTAATTATTGTTGATGCACAAGAACAATTAGAACTTAATCGAAAATATTGTAACAAAGATTATGTTGCTGATGTTATTACCTTTGCTTTAGAAGAAGAAAATAAGATTGATTTATTTCAATTAACCGGACTGCGAAGTTTAGGGGATATTTTTATTTGCTATGAAAAAGCTCTTGCTCAAGCTGCTGAATATAACCATTCTCTTCGTCGTGAATTTGCTTTTTTATTTACTCATGGTATGTTACATATTTTAGGTTATGATCATCAAACTCCGACTGATGAAGAAAAAATGTTTAATTTACAACGAAAAGTATTAAATGATTTACAAATTAACCGAATTCCAATAAAATAAAAACAGAAAGAAGAAAAGGATACATAATGGCAAAAGAGTCACCAGTCAAGAAAAAAATATTTTTTAAATTACGGAATAAATTTTCAAATGCTTTTCGTGGAATTTATACAGCAATTAAAGAAGAATCAAGTTTAATTATTCATTTTATTGTGTCATTGATTGTTATTGGTCTAGGAATTTGATTGCAAAAAATGGTTCCTAACCAGTTTGGATATGTTCAATGAGCAATTTTATTATTAACCATTGGAATTGTCATTGGTTTTGAGTTAATTAATACAATAGTTGAAAATTTTGTTGATTTATTATCATTTGAATATAATATTAAAGCAAAAAAAATTAAAGATATTTGTGCCGCGGCAACATTAATTAATTCTATTTTGGCAATTGCAATTGGATTATTAATAATGTTACCACCGTTGGTGGATGTTATTAAGTTATATTTACACATTAGTTAAAAAGGGGAGTTAATGAAATGCCAACTTATTTTGAAAAGTTAAAATTATTAAGTAAAAAGCTTATGCACCATATTCAAATTTTCGTGTTAGTGCAATTTGTTTGTTAAAAGATGGTACAGAAGTTATTGGTGTTAATGTTGAAAATGCAGCATATGCTGCTACGATTTGCGCAGAACGGACAGCTTTAGCTCAGGTTTATGCGTTAGGTTATCGTAAAACAGATAGTATAAAATTTTACTTATATACTGACAGTAAACAACCAGGTTCTCCTTGTGGAATATGCCGGCAATTTTTATGAGAATTAGTTGATCATCGAATTCCAATTGAAATTTATAATCAAAAAGGTGAATCATATGTTTTAACAATTAAAGATTTACTACCATATGGCTTCACGAAGGAGGATTTACAGTAGGATGGTCAAGAAACATAAAGATGAGGAAGATTTTCAACAAGATTTTGTTACTGACCATAGTTATCGTCTTGTTCCTGATGATCAATTACAAGAATATATGCATAATAATGCTATTTATATTAAAATCTTTTATGCTTTTCATGACAAACGGTTTTTATTAACTCATCATACTTGATGAAAAAAACTGATAATGATTTAGAAGCATATTGTAAAAAGTATATTATGGGTTTAACCAAGCGTTTGCATCTTGAAACAATGGCATTAACTTCTGATGAATTAGCACAAAAATGAGATATTCAGGAATATGATATTCCTGGTTATGAAGATGTGATGTTAAAAGGAGTTTCAATTCGTTCATGAGTAAAAAATGACAACAATAAAAAATGAGTTATTGTTGTTCACGGATTAAATTCACATAAATTCCGTGCAATTTTTTTGGTTTAATTTATCTTCGATTAGGTTATAATAGACTTCTTGCATAACCTAGTTATTTTAAAATTCCTATAAAATATATTTAAAATAGAAATTATAGGAATCTAA
>NZ_RXFY01000146.1:0-1931 GCF_044714355.1 Spiroplasma sp. ald
TTTAGATTCCTATAATTTCTATTTTAAATATATTTTATAGGAATTTTAAAATAACTAGGTTATGCAAGAAGTCTATTATAAAATTTACTATTTGTTTTACAAATTAAATATTTATCTAGAAACTGAAACAAACTAATATTGTTAAAAATAGACACTTTAACTTGGTTATCATTCAAGTCATATTCACTAAAAATACTTTTTAATGTTTGGCGATTAAAATAAATAATTGTTTTTCATTGATATAAATAAGTTATTATAAAGAATAAAATAAAAATACTAATAGCTGTTGTAATAGCATAAAAAATCTTTCGTGACAATAATCTTCATTCTGGCAAATAATTATTACTAAAAGTAAAATCTGATGTTAAAAATAATAAAAACAATTGCAATACATTTAGAATTAAACCAATATTAATAACAACTAATAAAAAATAAAATAATTTACTAGCGATTCAACTTTCACTATTTTTTTTATTTTTAAAATGTTTTAATAAATAAATTCCTTCTCAACTACTACCAAAAAGAAGAAATAAAATATTTAAAACAATAAAATATTTTAAAGATACTAAATCTGTCATACTTTTCTCCTTCCTTAAGTAATTTTAAAAGAAACATGTGTCCCAACAGTTCCGGCTGCATGATTAATTTTAAGATAATTTTTATTGCTACTTTTAAATCAGGCAAAAACATATGGTAATCCCCCATGGTCAGCACTCTTTCATAAATTTTTTAGTTGAGTTGTTGGTGACCACAAATCTAAATCATTCGGCTGTGCACCTTTTTTCAAAATAACATTTACATCAGTTGCTTGCATAAAATGTGAATTATGAACATGTGCTGATCACTTAATTAAATAATCAGTTACATCATTAACAATTTCCGCAATAGTTGTTGTTCCAGCATATGTTTTGTTAGCAATAGGTTTCCAATCAATATTTCTTCAGTCTTTAGCATTAAAATCATTACTGTCAATCGAAACATTTCAAACTGATAAGAACTCTGGTTTTTTATAAAAACTAAATCCTTTACTTTCTAGGATTACCTTATAATTACTTTCAACAACTGTGGAATTAAATATTAACATTGCTCTTGATCCATCAAATTTAACAAAGTTACTACTATCTTTTTTGACTTTAATTTCCAAGTTAAAAAATCCAAATGGTAACGGATTATTGTCGTTTCACATTTTTTTATAATATGCTACAATCTCCTCGTATTCTTTTTCCGTTTGAAAAATATTATTAATATTTTGTACAAATCCTGCTATTAATTTAGCATTATCAAATGGCACTGGATTATCAGAATAAAATAAGACACTATTTTTTAAAATATTTAATTCAGTTAAATCAACATTAGTATTAATTGTAATTCATTTTTCATTTTGGTAATGACCATAATTATTTGGTATAATATGAATTGAAAAATAAGTAATTGGTAATAAGTTTTGTACAGCACTAAAGTCAATTAAATAATTTTAATTAGGTGTCGTATGATAGCCATAATAAATATCAACATTAATTTTAAAAAGATCAATTTCTTCAAAATTAATTTGAATAATTTTAAGAATAGTACTCCGCAAAGTTTGAAACCCGCCAAGTTCACTACCTAACATTTGATCAACTGTTCATGAATAATTTTGAAATACTGTTTCATCAATTTGTGCTAAATCAAAATTAAGATTCTCTTCTTGTGTAGTTTTACAAGCAATAAGCGGACTAATATTTCCAAATAAGATAGTTCCTACTAATAATGACTCTAATAACTTCTTCATAATCCTCTTTTATAATAAATTAACATACATAAATAATTCATAAACTTGTTCTCCTGTTGTTTTTCCATAATTTAAACTTGGTTGTTCAAACACAACATCATCTAATGTAAATTGGGTTGGATATCACTTATATTTATTAGACTTCTTGCATAACCTATTA
>NZ_RXFY01000147.1:0-1898 GCF_044714355.1 Spiroplasma sp. ald
TTATCAAATTTCATAATTTTAGATTCCTATAATTTCTATTTTAAATATATTTTATAGGAATTTTAAAATAACTAGGTTATGCAAGAAGTCTATTATAACTGGCATCACTAAATGTAAAATAACTGTTGCCACTCAGTGATAAGGACGATATTGTGATGCTTGATCTTTTTGACCAACAATACCAACTCAAAAAACTAACATTGTAATTGTAATGTACGTTGTAACTGCTAATTGAATCACATAGTGTGGTTTTGTATTTTTAAATTTTGATTCAAACAAATATAAGAAAAAATATAGAGCAACAATATAATTTGTTTGCGTTGTAAAAAACGAATAATAATTAGAAATTCTTTCACCATAACCTAAGTGTGCAAATTTTGGTTGTGGATAATAAGTTGCCATGATTAAATCAAGCAATAAAAATAAACTTAAAATAATTAAAGCTCCCAAACGTAAATAAAAATGGACGCGAGGATTTCACTTGAACATTGTATAACTCCTTTAACATCAAATCACATAATATACATTTTAGTCATTTTTTAGGTAAAGTACAAGTAGGCATTATTATTTTATTTTTCATAATTTCCTTACTATTTTACTAAATTTAAATCTATTTTTTAAAATTTTTTTCTTCTAACACCAAAAAGTGATAAAATTATAAGTAAGTAAAAGGAGGATTCAAAATGTTTAATTTTAATAGTGAAAAAATAAACCAGTTGGTTGTAAATTATATTAATTATACTGTTGATCCAAAGCATGATAATGAACAACAACAAAATAAACTTGATAGTAACAATTTCTTTTATCAAATTGATACTCGTCAATTAAAAAATAGTATTAATGGTGTTATTAGTTCGCATCTAGCAACATCAGAACAATTTGCAAAAGCTGGTGAAATTATTGATGAATATTATTCAGAAAAAACACCATTTATTTGGTGTACAATTACAGTTGATAATAACCAAGCAGAACGTTCATTTTTTGAAAAAAATGGCTTAACATATTTGCAAACTGGAATTGGAATGATGATTGATTTAAAAACTTTTACCGCAAAAAGTGAATTATTGAAAAACGAAAAATTTAATCCGATAACTGATCTAACAATGTTTTGCAAAGAAAAAAAACCCAAATTAATAACTACAACAAACCTTAAAATTATTAGTGATGCTGATTTACCATTAAAAGATTTACCAACTTCACAACCTAATCCTACATTAAATCAAGTTAACAATCTTTGCTATGCTGTAACCTTAACTAAAGATGAAACACCAATGACAACTGGGATTCTCTTTTTTGAAGCAACAATCGCTGTAATTAGAATTACTGACAATGATGATAATTCTGAAAATAAAAAGAAAATGTTAATGCATTTATTACACCAAGCAAAAAAAGCAAATTATCAAACTGTTGGTATTGTGGTACCAGATAACCAAGTTGCTTGGTATCAAAAACTAGGTTTTGAACCACAAGATTTATATTTTAACACTTATGTAATGCATTACTCACAAGAATAATGTTTTCTTAAATAAAGGGGAAAAGAAAAAGTAGAATGATTCTACTTTTTCTTTTCCCCTTTTAGAAATTTATTCATTTTCTTCTACTGTAATTACTTTTTCAGCAAGAGCATGGGCCATTCGAAATGGTTTATTATGCCCAGGTAACACATGCCATTTTGCATCTAAATTAGTAATGCGACGTAATTCAGTAATAAAGTAATTATCATTACACATAGCTCCGGTATAACCAGGACTTGTTTTATCAGGCATTAAACTAGCACCAGTTGTCACTAAATTTAGCGCTTTAATTCTTAACATTTGAGTTCCTGCGGTATGACCAGGAATATGAAAAACTTCAATAGACTTCTTGCATAACCTAGTTATTTTAAAATTCCTATAAAA
>NZ_RXFY01000148.1:0-1525 GCF_044714355.1 Spiroplasma sp. ald
TATTAGTATCTTTTTAAAAATATTTACAATTATTTTAATAGGTTATGCAAGAAGTCTATTCTAGGAGGTTATTCTAATTGTGAAAATAATCTCGATTGGTTTTCCAACGGAAAATTAAAGTTTGATGGTAAACCACAAAAGGATAATGTTAATTTTGAGAATACAATAACTTTATATACTGATAATATAAAAGTAAATGATGTTCAAACATTTGCTACTGCTTATACTAATGGTTTGCCAAGTGTAAGTTATCAAAATCGTTATTCTATTTCTAAAAATTGTGATTTTACTTTTTTATTACAAACAACAAAATTATTTGATAATGGTGATAATAAAATTAAAGAAACATATTTACAATCATATTATACAAATGATATGAAATTAAAAATTAGATTTTCAAAAGTGGTTCGTCCTGATTTTTCATTTTATTATTCAGATATGCCAGTTGTAAAACTTTATAAATATTTTGGTAATGACAAAAATATAACAATAGACTTAAATGCATTGGGTGTATTAGGTATGATAAATAATAGTGATAACCCTGTTAAAATTACAATTAAACCAAGATAAAATAAAAAAACAGATTTAATGTAATTGTCAATTAAAATTGACAATTACATTAAATCTGTTTTTTTTATTCACCGTTAACTTTTATATTACCATTTTTATCAATAGTTAAATCAGGTGCTTGTGTATCTAAATTTCAACGATAGACAGATTTAAAATAATTACTATTTATTTCTCATCATTTAGGCCTTTCATAAATAAAATCGTATCTATTTATAACTAAACCTTTTGGGGAAACAAATAAATCATGTTCTTTATAATGGTTAAGTTTTCTTTTTAATGAAATAGAATTTAAATCTATATTGTGTTGAAATTTAATAATTTTTCATTCTATTTTTTCATCACCCCGCCATACTACATAATAATATTTATTATCATCTATTTGATTAAATGGCATTTCTTGTGGTACTATTCATTCTAAATTGTTTTTAATAGTTTCATCTTTTGTATCTATTTGGTTTTCTTTTTTTAAATGTTCTAATTCTTCCTTTGTATATTCTTGTGGTATATTACAAGCAACTAAACTGGTTGTACTGGTTCCTACTAATGATATTGCACCAATAATACTTAATAATCTTTTCATTTTTCAACCTTCCTTAATTTATATTTAAAACATCATTTTTATCGCTAATTTTAAACACTTAATTATTTATTATTTCACATTTCATTATGATGATTTTCTAAAATAGAAATTTCTTTTTTATAAAAATGAATGTTTTTATTTGTATCTTGTCATCCAAATTCAACAAAATTATCATCATTTTTTATTGTAATAATTGATGAAATATTAAAATTTAATCCATTAATTTTTATAGCTTTATTACTACCATTTTTTACAAAATAAATATTTTTATTATTTATATAATAGACTTCTTGCATAACCTAGTAAAATAATTGTAAATATTTTTAAAAAGACATAATTAATTAAAATTATAATTTGCTATTAGTATCTTTTTAA
>NZ_RXFY01000149.1:0-201 GCF_044714355.1 Spiroplasma sp. ald
AATAATAGACAGTTGTTTTTTCTTTTTGGAGCCAGAGAGTTTTCTCTCTCTTCACCCGCACCATTTCAGGTCAAAACGTTCAGTTTTTAAAATAAATCTACTCGCACCTTGAAGAGCCTAATGCTGGCTTTGTGGTTTATTAAAACCGCCGCCACTTCTAAGAAGTAATATCTATCGCAAATTTATTTATAAAGTGACCAT
>NZ_RXFY01000015.1:0-15874 GCF_044714355.1 Spiroplasma sp. ald
AATTAATTAAAATTATAATTTGCTATTAGTATCTTTTTAAAAATATTTATAATTATTTTACTAGGTTATGCAAGAAGTCTAATATAATAATAAGTAATAAGTATCTTATTGGAAGAAGGTGACATATTGATGAAACGGTTATTAACCATTTTTAGTGCTTTTGTGTTAGGTGGTGGTAGTGTGTTTTGGGTGGCTAGTTGTACCGCGCGAGGAAAGCATGAACGTGATGAAAAAGATGAATTAGATCATAATCAAGATATTGGTATTTTAAATGATATAAAAAAGGAAGTAAAGCAAACTTTTGAAGCGTGGTGGGATACAAAGGCAACAATTGATATTAATGATTATCCGGATCAAATACCATTTGTTGCAGAGTTAGTTGATGAATTAAAAAAAGAGAATGATGGTTTGACATTGACGGATGAAAGAATTAGTAAATATCGTTTTTAACACAGTTGCTTACTGGTTTTAAAGTAGAGTTTGCTAATTTGAATCAAAGTTTACGATATCGCTATTCAAATTATTATGTTGATACAATGCCGTTGTTTTTAGATGAGGATAATATTTTATTTACTTTGTATAATATTAATTTTGATAACATCGGGAGGTTATTAAAAGATACTCCACAAGAGGTATTGGGAATTACAGTGCAAGTTAATATTGATTATGAAGTGAGATTTAAAGGATTGCCAGCGAGAGATAAGATTAATGCTCTAGTAGTTATAACTAATGATTTAGATGTTTTAAGTAAGCTTCAGGATAATATTGAGGAGTATTTTACTATGTTTGTTAATAAAGTTTTAAAAGATCAAAAATTTCAAATTAGAGTGAGAAAATATAGTTATGAATGAAATCCTAGCAAGATAATTTGACTCATTGTTAGGGAGGCTTTAAAGAATGAAAATATTTTATTTTTTGGTAGTAATTTATCCGATTATAAAAATAGTTTTTTTATGAATTTAGATTCTATGTCCTTTAAAAAGGATTCTGTTTTAGCATGAGCCGGCAAGGGATATGACCCAATGAAATTAACACCAGAAAATTTGTTAAATTTTTATAAAGAAACATATATTCTAAAAAAAGTAACTGAGTACGAAGATTCTTATGTTGTAATTAAAATTGGAACTATGACAGTATAAAAATTTATACTTGAAGGTTTACCATTTAAACATTTGCGGACTTCCATAAAACTAGAACAAGAGGTTAAAGTTTTAGTAGAAAAAAATCTCTTTAATTTTCAGCTTGAGAAATTTGCAAAAATAGTAATGGAGTTTTGACATTATTTTAAATTAGAAACATATTATGAGAATCATCGTTTGGTTTTTAAGGTGAACCAAGCGACTTTTGATAAGGTACTTGAAGTTGCTAGTGTTTTAGAACAAAACTCAAAAGGAATTCATATCACTTCAATTTTTAGACCTATTATTAATTTTTTTAACAGTAAAATAAATTCAAATCTAAAACTATTATCGATTAATCGTTCTAGTAGTAGTGATTCTGGAAATACAATTAATCTAATTAATAAAACTGAAAAATCTTTTACTGTAAAATTATTAACAAAGTTTGCAAATATAAATAAATATACTAAAAATAGCATATTATTAATGAATGACTTTGACTATTGCTTTTTTATTGCTCCAAACAAGGAAGAAATGATTATTAATAATGGTGAATATTCATTTTTGCAAATAATTGAATTTGAGGTTGGTTAATTTTTAAATGAAATCTTTTAATTTAATTATTAAAAAACATATAATTGTTGCACTTGAAATTATAAATCTATATTATTAAAATATAAAAGAAGTGAGGATTAACAATGATTGAACATTTATATGTACATATTCCTTTTTGCGACCATATTTGTTTTTATTGTGATTTTTTTAAAATTAAAAAATCACGCCCAATAATGATTGAAAAATATTTAACTTCATTAGCACATGAGATTGCTCAACCCCATCCTGATTTTGCTTTAAAAACAATTTATTTGGGAGGAGGAACACCAAATAGTTTAGATGATAATCAATTAGAACAACTATTACAACTATTACAAAAAGTTGTGCAAAACCCAATAATGGAATATACAATTGAGTTAAATCCAGAAAAAATTACAAAAAGTCAATTACAACTTTTAAAGAAATATCAGATTAACCGTCTTTCAATTGGTGTTGAAACTTTTAATGATCAGTTATTAAAAAAAGTTAATCGTTATCATAATAGTGCTGCTGTTGTTAATAGTTATTACTTAGCTCGTCAAGAAGGTTTTGATAATATTTCGTTTGACTTAATTTATAATTTATTTGATCAAACACAAGCTGATATTGAGGGAGATTTGTTAATGATTCAAAAATTACAACCTGATCATATTAGTTGATATTCATTAATTTTAAAAAAAAATTCATATTGGGGTAAAACAAAACTTAAATTACCAGAGTATGATATTGCATTTGATGAAATTATTAATACTGCATTAACTAAAATAGGTTATGAAAGATACGAAATTTCAAATTATACTAATAACAACAAAAAATCACAACATAATTTAGCGTATTGAACTAATAAGTCTTTTTGACTGCTTGGCCCTAGTGCAGCTGGTTTTATTAATAATGATGGTTACTATTTATTACAGAATTCGCGAAAATATGCTAACTGAACACAAACTAAAACAGAATTGTCGGTAAAGGATTATTATTTTCAAATTTTAATGATGGGATTACGTGTTTTAAATGGCATTGATTTAACAAAGGTTAGAGATGCAAAAGCAGCAGTAGATTACTATCAAAAGAAAATTGATGTAGAAGTACAAAAAAATAATTTAGTTTTTGATAATAATCATTTACGTTGTACAAGCCAAGGTTTAAATATTTTAAATGATATTTTAGTTAATATTATGGATTAAGACTTATGCTATAATGTAACTAAAGAAGAACTGTGAATAATTAGAATTATTTTTAAAACAATATTTAATTTCGGTTAAACCAACGACCAAGTAATGCATCACCGTTTCGTTTACGACGACGAGCAATTAATCATGGAATTGAAATTACTAGTGTTAAAATAATTAAGAAAATAATAAAAATTACTAAACAAATACGATTTGTTTTTTTCTTTAAAGCTGCTAATTCTTCTGGATGAACAATTTCATATCCATAATAACCAATAATATTTGCTTTTCTTTTTTTTGTTAAAACAATATTCGCAATATGAACACCTAATGTTACGATTAAAATAATAATTGTAATTGTAATTGCTACTGTTAAATCATCAACAATGCCTAAACTTCAAAAACCAAACCGAAACTCTTCACCTGAATGTTGTTGAAAACCGTATAAAATTCCTAAAATAATTCCACCAAAGAAATAAGTCGGAAATGCTAATCAATTTAAAACAATACTACGAACAGTCATTTTTTTATAATTATCAATTAAGAAATGCGGAATAGTATGATTACCCCGTGTTAAATTAGAAAGATAACTATTTGTTTCAATTCGAACTCGTGATAAATCAAAAATACCAGCAAACAATAATCCTAGAGAAATTAACAAAAAAGTAATTGTCAAAAATGGATGAGGAATATATTTCGCTTTAATTCCCATAATTGCTTCTAATTCTTGTTGATGAGAAATAAAATATAAAGCAATAAATAAACTTGTCATCATTGTGCCAATAAAACCAATAATAATCATAATTAAGGTACGAACTTTTTCCGAACGAATCTCACGAGCAATTTCTAAAGGAATTAAACGGTTAGCATATTCCTTATTAAAACGACGACGACGTTGTTTTTCTGATAACTGTGGTTGATAAGCATAACGATTATTTTCCCTACTGTTTGTTAAAGCTGGTGGGTCAAATTGTGCTGATGGAGTAAAATGACCATTTTGATAATACGATGGTGGCACTGGCATTGACTTTGTCATCATTTGATTATCATCAAAATATTGTGCTGAATTTGCACCACGATAGGCACCTTTGCTATCATAAACTAATTCTGAACGATTAAATTGTTCATTAACTTGTGATTGATGATACGGTGATGCAACACGTGATTGATAAGGAGGACGATATTGATTTGCATACATATTATCATCGTTAACATAACCATCACGGTGGTTATGATATCCCATAAATTCAGCATTGTCATATAGCCCTTGATTTTGTTGTCCTGACCAATATTGATCATAATTAGAACTTGTTACATGCTGCTGAATTCGGCGTGGCAAAATTTGTTGATGAACTGGACGCGAATAATTTTGCGCCGCATCATGATTATAATATGGCTCAACATAACCAGGTGGCATTTGTGAAGCATTTACATTCATTACCTCATGGTCTTCTTCAAGATACTGGCGGTCATGATTATTAGCATAATAATTATATTGGTTACTTAAGTTCATTCGTGCTGGACGAATTGTATTATTATTTTGATATAACATTTCCATATTATTTAATTGGTTTTGTTTATATGCTTCATTTGGACGAAAGTATTGATTTGATGAAAGATGATTTTGAGGCATTCCATTTGGATAGGGTTGATTTTGACTAAAATCAACATTATTTTGGTTTCTTAATTCAGGATTAAAATTATCACCAAAAAGATTTGCTGATTGCATTGGTGGTTGCTCATGTTGTTTATCTTTCACCATAAACGATTTAACCGTATTAAAAAAACCCATGCTTTGTTTCACCTGCCCTAAATGTGAATAACATTGTATTAAAAAAGAAACTGCTAGTTTTTATCACCCATTTTTTTAGCTAGCATAATTTCTTGTTCAAAATACTCAATGTTTTCCTTAAAACTAGTTTCTTGTTTTAATTTTACAATATTCGTTCAATTACTACTGCTTTTTTTACTTCGAAATAAAGAAAAAGTAATAATAAAATAAACAAATAATAATAGCGCTGCAAATCCTAATAGAAAACCAATTAACCCGATTACTGGAATGTCTAAATCTAAGATTGTTATGCTTGTTGTCAAGAAGCCCTCCATATAAACACCACACTATCTATGAGTATTATACTATACTTTTTAAAATTTATGCAAAAAATATATTATTTTTATCCTAAACCCTTTTCTAATGTCTCTAATAATTTAGTTTTTACTTCATTTTGTTTTTGATAAGTTAATTTTAATGTATCAGTAAAGTGCTCTTGTTTAATTTGATCATAAATCATCCCAATTGTTGTTGTTAATTTAGTAATCTTTGCATCGTTATTAATATAATTAATAATACTATCATTAATCCATTTTGTTTTTTCAATCCCTAATCAATTTGAATTTGTTTTTGAAGATTGGTCAGTATTAATTCAACAAGAATCAAGTTGCTTATTATCTCATTGTTTAGTTACATTATTATAACTACAAGTTGTTGAATAGATATTAGATAAAGCATCTTCTGTTGCTTGTGCAATATTTAATAACCCACTAGTAATAATATATTCATCACCATATATTTGAGATTGTGCTGTATCAACTCCAACAACTTTTGTTTTCGTTTTATTATATTTAATTCGGTCAATTGTATCTTGGGTTTGTGGTCCTGCAACAGGAAAAATAATACTTGCTTTTTTAGTAATTAAATAATCAGAAATCACTTTTCCTTCTCCTTGATTAAATGATTGTGAAAACCATGACTCATTGTCATTTAATACTTCTTGAACTTTTCTTATTGGTAATAAATTATTAATTTTGGGGTTTATGTTTTTAATTATTGCTAAAATATCTGTCATCAATTGATGTAAATTAGGATATCTAACATCGTTCTTAATAATTTCATTAAACACATCCGCTGATAATAAAAATCCTCATAAATAATTTGAAACACCAACTGGATTATCCATTCCTCCATAAGTTGCAATATTTAACTGTTGTTGAAATTCTGTTTGATGCAAATTAAATCATATTGCTGTAACAAGACCCGCTAAAAAACCAGCAATTTCTTTTTGAAATAAAATTCCGACAATATTATCAGCTAGCGGACCGTATGGGTCCATATTTTTATGAACATTCTGACCACTACCATCAATAAAAATAACATTATCCACTAAGTTTGCTGCTCAACCAATGGTGTTGGCATGACTAAAACCAGGTAAAATTAGCGTCTTTGCCCCAGCAATACTAGCTGTAATATAAGCTGCTTTAAATTCACCTGGTATAATACCATTTGGTTCAAAATAGCTAGCTCGCAATGGACTATCTCGTCATTGTCTCATTGATGAAACTTGGGTAAATTGTGACACGATATATTTGCTTGCTCCTTCTCACGCTGATTGAATATAAGATTTATCATTAATTGACCCACCACTAGTAATTACCCAAATATCATACATATATTGGTATTTTTTAACACAAGATGTTAAAAAACTAGCAGAAGTAGTGCCAATTTGTAGTGCCATTAAAATCTTAATTATTTTTTTCATTCTAATCTCCTTTAACCATAATTTAAAAAAAATACTAAAAATATTCTTTTATTAAAACAACAATTATTTTATTTAAGTTTTTTTCTTGTTATTTGTTTCAGAATTAATATTTGATTTAACACGACTAATAAAACTTTCGCGTAATAATAGATTAACTTTCGGAACTAATAAACGTAAATGATTACGATATTCAGCTAAAATTAGGTCTGAAGTATAATAAAATATTAACAATAAAAGTAAAACAATTGTGGCACAAATTGTTGAAATAATTGTTGTAATATTATCAATTTGAATCGCAAAACTATCACGGGGAATATATTGTTGACCATAAACATATTCTTTAAATATACCAACCTTTTTATCACGCATCACATCATCAGCAAATTTAATAATGAATTCTAATCCAAATCATAATAATTGAAATTGTGCTACAATCGGTTTATTTGTTGGTGAACGATATTTTCATTCACACGTCATTGCAAACAAAATATTAAAACACATAGCAAAAGCTAATCCATTAATAACTTGCAATGCTAAGTAAGCTTCTGGCGAATGATTAAATGCAGTAATACTAAAGAAAATAAATCATAGTAATAACCCTAACCCAAAGCAATATTTAACACCAATTTTATTATACAGTAAATGACAAGCTAAATAAGCACCAAAAAATTGTGGAATTAGGAATAATTGTTCATTTAAACACACAAATTGGTTGACTTTTCAAACATCATGGTATTTTTCTCATGTGCGTTGGCCTAACAATCAAAGATAAATATTTGATTGAGACACTTCTTTTAAAATAATAATTAAAATTACCATAAAAAAGATAATTAATACTTTTCCCCATTTAAATGGTTCAAACATTTTTTGCTGTTCAATCGTAAATGATGTTGATGTAAATTCTTTATGTGAAAATAAAGCATATAAAATGGTTGCACTCGCAATAGCAATTATTGCACCAATTCCAATAATTCCTATTTGCAACTGATTAGTTAAATTACTTCCTACTGTAATAACAATATTATTAAACTCACTACCAAAAATAAGCGCAAATGTCATTAATGGCGCTACTAAACTAATTGTTTTAAATGGAAAAAACTTACGACCATATGCTTCATTATATGATAAAAAATAACTAGCCTTTGTAATAATTCCAAAACCAAGAAAAATTGCCGCGTTAATTAATGTTGGTGCGGAATGATAAACAATTAAAATAAAAATTCCAAGCATTGATATTCCAAACATTGTATATTGAAAAAAATGTCAACCAATACAAGAAAAAACCTTATGTAAAAATACATAAGGAATCATCGCTAAAAAAGCATAAAGAGAAAGGGAAGTTGCTGCAATAATGGCAATTCCTTCCATATTATTAATTGATGCGGCAAAGAATAAATCACGGAACTCAAAATTATCACCAATAATTGATGATAATGCAAATCAATATAAAAACGTTTGAATAAAGAATGCCTTCTGACTAGTATGTTTAATTTTAATGTTTTTTATTAAAATTAATATGTAAAGAACAAATAACAATAATAACATTAATGGATTAAATAAAAAAACATCTCAATTATTTTGTAACACACCTGCACCCTCTTTCTGTCTTATAGATTATAACATAACCTAAATAATTACATCTGTTCAATAACATTAACCCCTAATAAATTAAAGACATTTGATAAAACTTGATAAATTACTTTAATAAATACTAAACGCTGTTTTGTTAATTCTAAGTTATCTAAATTAATAACTTTTGATTCATTATAATATGAATGGAATTGCCGCGCAACATTTTGCACATAATCACAGACAAGATGTGGTTGACGTAATTTTGCTGCTCCTTCAATGCAACGATTAAATAAATCAATCTCATTTAAAAGGTCTAATTCTTTTTGTGACGTTAATAATTCAAAGGTTTTAACATCCGTAATATTAATTTTGCTCATTTTGGCTTGTTTTAGCACGCTATTACAACGCGCTGTTGCATATTGTGCATAATAAACAGGGTTTTTTGAAGAATGCTCTTTTAAAATACCAATATCTAAGTCCATATGACTTTGAGCACTTTTTGAAGCTAACATATAACGAATTGGGTCAACTCCAATTTCTTCAATTAAGTCAATTAATCAAACTGCTGTCCCTTTTCGTTTACTCATTTTATATTCAGCACCGTCTTTAATTAACCGTACCATTTGAATCATATCAATATCTAAAATGTCTTTTTTATACCCTAATAACTGTAACCCCGCTAACATTCGTACAATATAACCGTGATGATCACCACCTCAAAAATTAACCAATTTATCTGCTTTGCTTCGCATTAAACGTTCATTATGTGATGTTAAATCAGGAGTAATATAAGTTAAATCACCATTTGATTTAACTAAAACACGATCTTTATCATCACCAAAGTCGGTTGTTTTTAATCATAGTGCACCATCTTGTTCATAAGTTTTTCCCAATTTGGCATATTGGGCTAATGTTGCATCAATTTTTCCTCCCTCGTACATTGCAGCTTCAGAAGAATAATATTCAATATCAACTCGAAATAATTTTAATTGCTTTTTAATAATATCTAAAAATAAATCAACTGATTTTTTGCGAAACATTTCATGTACCTTTGGACCACTAATTTTATAATCCTTATCAAAAGTTAAATTAATAAATTTATCTTGATAATTGTCAACAAAATATTGTGCAACATGAGCATACATATCGCCAGGATATGCATCAGGAGGTAATTCGGTTTTTTTACCCAATAAATTTAAATAACTAACAAAAACCGTCACTGCTAAAGTATTTATTTGATTACCAGCATCATTAACATAATATTCAGTTTGAACATGATAACCAGCTGCTCGCAAAATGCGAGCAACACTATCACCAATGGCACCATTCCGAGCATGACCAATATGTAAAAATCCCGTTGGATTAGCTGAAACAATTTCTAAATTATAAGTAAAATTCTTTGGAGCTGAATATCCATATTTTTCTTCTCGTTTTAAAACCTCATTAATAACTTGATGTAACTGATCATCAGCTAAGGTAAAATTAATAAATCCCGCACCAGCAATTTCAATTTTTTTAAAATATGATTTATTATTTTTTTCAATAAAAGCAATAACTTCTTCAGCAATTTTATTTGGTGCCTTTTTTAATTTTTTTGCTAGTAACAAAGCCAAATTGGTTGATAAATGACCAAATCCTTCTTGACGTGGTTTTTCAACCATCACTGGTGTTGTTAAATTATTTGCCTTTAAGTACTCTTCTAACAGATTTTCAATTAATTTAACATTCGTATTCATAATTGTGGTTCCTTTCTTCTTTTATTTAGTATATATTTTACATAGTTTTTATAATTACTTATCTTTTTTTCTAATTTTACAATAATAAAATCCATCAGTATTATTTTCATAACCAAAAATTTGTTCTGTTGCAATAATTTTTAAATCCGGATGTTTTGCTAAAAAATTGCGGATTTGAACAGTATTTTCATATCTTCCAAAAGTACAAGTAGAATAAACCAAAATTCCACCTGGTTTTAACAATTGATAAGCTTTATCTAATAATTGTTCTTGAATCTCAACTAAATTTGCTAATTCTTGATTAGTCAAAGTATGATATTTAATTTCTGGTTTTCGTTTAATTACCCCTAAACCACTGCAGGGGGCATCACAAAGAATTTTATCATATTGAATTTCAGGATTAATTTTTCTAGCATCTAATAAATGTGGATAAATATTCGTAATTCCTAATCGACTAGCATTCATTTTAATTAAATTAATCTTCTTTTCACTAATATCATATGCATCAATAATCCCTTTGTTGTTCATGATTTGACTTAAATGTGTTGTTTTACCACCCGGTGCACTGCACATGTCTAACACGCGATCAGTTTCTTGCGGATTTAATACTTCTGCAATGCGCATACTCATTTCATCTTGAATAAAAATTAAACCTTTTTTAAACATTTCTGAATTAACAATTGGTTTATCGGCAATGACACCTACAGAAGATACTAAACTTTTTGTTAAATTATAATTTGAATATTGAGCTAATAATTCATCTCGACTAATTTTTAGGGTATTAACGCGAAATGAAAGTTTTGGAATTGTTAAACTATCAACCATTACTTGCTGAGCAATATCTTCACTATATTCATTACGAAGAATTAAATATAATGATGATGGAAAACTATATTTAATACTTAATTTTTTTGTTTCATCAGCAATATTAATTTCAAAAATCTCATCTTTACTGACAAAAAATTTTTTTAACGTAGCATTAATAAAACCAGCATACTTTGGATTTAGATTTTTACTAATATTAACAGCTTCATTAACAATTGCATAATTAGGGATACGATCTAAAAAACGAAATTGATAAATACTCATTCATAATAAAACTTGTAATTTTTGATTAGTTTTTTTGGATTTAATAAATTGATTAGCAATATATTCTAAATACAATTTATTTTTTAAAGTACCATAAACAATTCGATAAATTAAAGTTTTATCTTGGTCAGTAAAATCATCATTTTGTTCTACAATATTTGATAATAAATGATTACTAAACTTGTTTTTTGCAAAAATTTTTCATAAGATATTTCATGCTATTTCTCTTGCTTGCATTTTTTAATCCTTTAAACTTACGAACGATTAGCAATTTCTTGTTCTAAAATTGTTTTAATTTCTGCAACTGCTTGTTCTACGGTGTTATTTACCACAACATAATTATAATTACTTTGCAATGGAAGTTCATCAGCTGCTTTTGCTAATCGTGCTTGTAATACTTCTTCGGGTTCACTTTTTCGGCCTCGAATTCGTTTTTCTAATTCCTCTAAACTTGGTGGAATTAAAAAAATTGAAACTGCATCAGTTACTTTCTGTAACACTTGTGTTGCACCTTGTACTTCAATTTCTAATAAAACATTTTTTCCATTATTAATTTGTTCGATACAATATGATTTTGGCGTACCATAATAATTACCGACAAAATCAGCATATTCTAATAATTCATCATTTTTAATTGCATCTTCAAATGTTGGTCGGTCAACAAAAAAATAATTTACCCCTTCAACTTCATCCTGCCTTTTTGTTCTTGTTGTCATTGAAACTGAATAAGCCAAATTCAACTCTCCATATTTAAAAAGTTCTTGGCATATTGTCCCTTTCCCGACTCCTGATGGGCCAGAAAATATAATTAAAAAACCCTCTTTCTGCACATTAACGTTCTCCTTTTTCTAATCTTAATATATACAAATACTTTTTTTTATATGTTTTACAACGTAACATAACTAAATTAAATTGATCAAATGACAACATTTGATTTGATTCACAAACTATTATTCCATAGTTATTGATAATATTGTTATTCAATATTATAGTAATAATATCATAATAATACTCAACTTGCTTAAAAGGTGGGTCTAAAAATAAAATATCAATTAATACTTTCTGTTGTATCATTCAGTTTAATAAAACTTTATAATCATAATTTAATACTTTTGCATTATTTATTTTTAAGTTATTTAAATTAGTTTCAATAATTTTGGAGGCACCTTGATGCGAATCATTAAAATAACATTGTTGTAACCCCCGTGATAACCCTTCAATTCCTAATTGACCACTTCCAGCAAAAATATCTAATCCAATTTTATTTTCATAAATAAAATAATTATCTAAAATATTAAATGTATCTTCTTTAACACGTGCCGTCATTGGCCGGGTATTCATTCCATCTAATGTTTTAATTTTATAACCCTTATATTTTCCACTAATTACGCGCATCTTCTTAACCCTTTTCTTTCTTTTTTTTATTATACTAAAACTTTAGAATTTTCTTTAATAATTGCTGAATATGTTATAATTTTTTTAAGAGGTGATTTTTAGTGTTGCAAAATGAAATACCAACTAAAGACTGACTAGTATTTGATGATACACCGTCAATTCGACAACCATCAATTGATGTCTCTTTACCATTAGCACCTGAAAATGAACTTGTAATGCAAAAATTAATTGATTTTGTAAGATATTCCCAAGATCCGCAAAAAAATAGTGGTCATACAATTAGACCAGCTGTTGGTTTAGCCGCTCCTCAAATTGGACATAATCTTAAAATGTATTATATTCGAATTGAAGAGACAGATGACGAAACAGGAGATAAAAAAATAATTGAACATGCAATGATTAATCCTAAAATTATTGGAAAAAGTGAACAAATAGCTTGTATAGAAGAAGGCGAAGGTTGTTTAAGCGTTAATGGTGATAAAGAAGGTTTTGTCCCTCGTAGTTTTCGAATTATTATTGAAGGTTATGATTATTTAAAACAACAACAAGTAACAATTACTGCCCGTAGTTATGAAGCAATTGTTTTTCAACATGAACAAGCACATTTAGAAGGTAAATTATATTATGATTTAATTAATAAAAAAACACCTTGAATGAAAAAAAGTGATTGAATTATTGTATAAAAATAATATTTAACTTTTTTTAAAATAAAAGTTTTTTTGGTAATCTTACTAATCTTTATGTTATAATTTCTTGGATACTAGTAAATTAATTTTTTTCTTTTTAATAATATCCAATTTAATAAAGAAAAAACTATGCGTTAATTTTAGAATTATGAGGTGATAATTTCAATGAATGAAGAAAAGAAAGAAACAAGTAAAAACAAAGCAATAGTTACAAAACCAACTAGTATAGTAACAAAACAACCAATCCAAAATGTTGTTAAAAATAAAATTCCAACAAAAGTGTTTGCTTTAGGTGGATTAGAAGAAGTTGGAAAAAATACATATTGTATTGAGCATGATGAAGAGTTAATTATGCTTGATGCAGGAGTTAAATTTCCAAGTTCAACAATGCTTGGAGTTGATGCTGTTATTCCAAATTATAATTATTTAAAAGAAAACCAACGAAAAATAAAAGCATTATTTATTACACACGGCCATGAAGATCATATTGGTGGAATTCCCTATTTATTACGGGAAGTTAATATTTCAATTATTTATGCACCACGATTAGCAACTGCTTTAATTCGTGATCGTCTAAAAGAAGCAAAATTGGAACAAACAACAATTGTTAAAGAAGTTGATAATATGAGTGTTATTAAAACAAAAAACTTTAAAATTAACTTTTTTGCTGTTAACCATAGTATTCCTGATGCCTTTGGAATTTCAGTAGTTACTCCAAATGGAAAAGTTGTTTCAACTGGTGATTATAAATTTGACTGAACACCATTAGGACATCGTGCTGATATTGAACGAATGGCAAATATGGGGCAAGAAGGTGTTATGTTATTATTGGCTGATAGTACCAATGCTGAAGTTGAGGGTTACACTCAAACTGAAACAAAAATTATTAAAAATATTGGTGAATTATTTGTTAAAGCTAAGGGACGAATTTTAATTTCAACTTTTGCTTCAAATGTTCATCGAATTCAACATATTGTTGAAATTACAAATAAATATGGACGAAAAATTTTAGTGTTTGGTCGAAGTTTAGATCGCATTATTAAAATTATTCGTCAAATGGGACATTTAAAAATTTCTGATAAGGCATTTATTAAAGCTAATGATGCTAAAAACTATAAAGATAATGAAATATTAATTATTTGTACTGGAAGCCAAGGTGAACCAATGGCAGCATTATCCCGAATTGCAAATAATCAACATCAACATATTTCTATTATTCCTGGTGATACTGTTATTTTTTCATCATCACCAATTCCCGGCAATCAAGCTGATGTTGAACGAGTTATTAATAAACTAGTTCGTGCTGGTGCTATTGTGCAAGAAAATAGTCCTTTAAATCAAATCCATACGTCTGGTCATGCTTCACAAGAAGAACAAAAATTATTATTTACCCTATTGAAGCCAAAATACTTTATGCCAATGCATGGTGACTATCGTATGCTTCGCCAACATGGTGAAACAGCAATTAGTGTCAATGTCCCAAAAGATAATGTCTTTATTTGTGCTAATGGTGATCAAATTGAACTATTAAATGGAACAGCAGCAATTGGTAAAAGAATTGAAGCTGAAGCTGTTTATGTTGATGGAAAAGATTTATCAGGGCAAACAACCGCTGTTGTTCGTGACCGTGAAATTTTATCAAAAGATGGGTTAATTGCTGTTGTTATTTCAATTGATTCGCAAAATAATCAATTACTAACACCACCACGCATTATTTCAAGAGGAAGTTTCTATGTTAAAGAATCTGGAAATATTATTAATGAATCAATTCGTTTAGCAACCGAAGCAGTTAATGAAGTTTTAAAAACCCAAAAACCAACTTTTGGCGCTCTTAAAAATGCTATTAAGCAATCATTATCTCCTTTCATTTACCGTTATAAACGTCGTAATCCATTGATTATTCCAGTAATTTTAAATAAAAAATAAAAGAATATCTAAAAATATTCTTTTATTTTTTAATATACTATGAAAATCATTTTTAATTCACCTAATAAATTTTTCTTTTCCTTTATTTACAATTTACAAATATAACATATAATTTAATATTAAGAGAGAAACCGATATATTATGACTAATGAACAAATTGAATTATTATGAAGTACCTTGAAAAAAAATAATAGTGCTAATCTTCCCCTTACCACTTTTCTTGGTTATAACCAAACAACTGACATTGGAACAGTTTTAGCATTATTTGATGCAAATGGTTATCCAGTTACCACATTAAATGGAATTGGATTTATTGCTTTTGATCACACTGTTTTTTATGCCCTTGGCGGGGGTCAAATTTTTGATACAGGAATATTAATTAAGAAAGACCATAAAATTTCTGTTTTTGACTTAAATAAACAAATTTACAAAAAAGTATATCTTCATCTTGTTGATACTAATGGTACAACAATTGAAATTAATGACGTATTAATCCAAAAAATAGATGTTGAACATCGAATTAAAATTACAAAAAATCATACAGCCCAACATATTTTATCTTATATTATTGAGCATATTTTAAATGATGGTGATATGACAGATTCAGTTCAGATTAAAACTGATTATGCTTTCTTAGCAATGAATAAAGTTGATAACTGATTAGAAATTATTTTAAGCGCTCGTAAACAAATTATTGAGAAATTAATTAATCATAACATTGCTAAAATTGAACATCAAATGCCAATTGACCAAGCAAGAGAATTAAAAATTGCTCATCCAAATTTTGAATATGATCCAATTGTTCGTGTTGTTGAATTTCCAACTGCAATAATTGATTTATGTGGTGGAACCCATGTTAATAACTTAAAAGAAATTAATTTTTTTGAAATTTGAGATTGTTGAGTTGATAAAAAGAAAGTTCGAATACAATTTTCAACAAATAAAGAAGCAACAGAAAGTTATTTTGCTAATTGAATTAACCAAAAAAAAGATAATTTATACCAAAGTATTAAAAAAATTAAAAGTTATGATGCTGATTTTAATTTCATAATA
>NZ_RXFY01000150.1:0-1762 GCF_044714355.1 Spiroplasma sp. ald
TTTTAGTAAATGGTTTAATTTATTATTCTTATTCAATTTCTATGTATTTTTTAAAACCCTTCTTTTTTCCATGCGACCTTTTAAATTTATCTTTTATAACTTAATAATGCTTTACCCTTAACATTTATTGTTAATTTTTGTGCTAATTCCACAGTTATTGCTGATTCACCTGCTAAAAGTTCTGTTGTTCCGATGGTTATTTTTCCTTCAACAACTGTTACTTGTGCTCATTTTATAGTATTTAAATCAAGTTCTCGTGTTTTTGTTAATAAATGTAATGTAAAATATTCATTATCAATTAAAATTCCTTCATTACGATGAACAATTTGATTAGTTGAATCAGGAACTGTTGTTACATCAAAACATTCTTGTAAATGAAGCGGACGAAAGTTTCCATCTTTATCAGCACGATCAAAGTCATAAAAACGATATGTTATATCTGATGAACGTTGTAATTCAAAAACTGTTACACCTGGGGTAATGGCATGAACTTTACCTGGAGGAACATATAAAAAATCCCCTTTTTGTACTTTTACTTCTGTAAATATTTGTGTTCATGCCTTTTTTTCAACCAATTGAATTAATTCTGCTTTTGTTTGAGCATAATGTCCATAAATCATTTTAGCATCAATAGGGCAATCAAGGATATATCAGCATTCAGGTTTACCTAACATTTTGTTATGTTTTAAGCTATATTCATCATCAGGATGAACTTGAACTGATAAATAATCATTTGCTGTAATAATTTTGGATAATAAAGGAAATTCTTTATCAGTAGTTCCAAAATATTCTGGATGATTTGCAAAAAATGTTTTTAATGATACTCCCGTCTCAGAACCATTCGCAATATAACTCATTCCATTATCTAACGCACTAATAACTCATGCTTCACCATATAAGTCATTTGTTGGCAATTGAAAACCAAAATCCGCTAATTTTTGTCCCCCTCATAAACGTTCTGAAAAATATGGTGTCACTTTAATTACTTTATACATAAATGTCCTCCTCAGTTTTTCTATTATATTAAACCACAAAAACTGAAAAAATAATATTATCATTAAAATTTATAGTAAGATATATTTAACTAATAAAATGATTGGAGTCAACAATGGAAATTATTCGTATTCGAAGTTATCTTAAAAAAATTAAATGGCATTTATTATGACTTTTTGCTGCATTAGGTATTGTAACAATTATTTTTATAATTATTTTCCTAGCATTAAAAAACATGTCATCACAAGATAAATTAATTTATTGTTCAATTTTTCTTGTGGTTAATTTAATTATATTATTTATTAATTATTTTATTATTAAAAACCCCTTTATTTTTTCAAAAATTTATTATTATGACAACAACAAAAATCGATTACGTTTAAGTTTATATTTTTATTTTTTTGTTTTAATCATTACAATTGTTTTCTTCTTTTTAACTTTAATTTCCATCCAACTAATTTTAAAAACAACTTTTAGTCTTGATTAAGCGATTGTGATATGTTGGCTTAGGATATGTTCTATGAAGTTGTAGTATTATTGGTGGATTTAATACCATTAATTTAATTATTTTAAATAAACCCATTCCACCACAAAAATCTACTACCTAAAATCATACACTAAAACTCATCGCAAAACAGTAGACTTCTTGCATAACCGATTAAAATATTTACAATTATTTTAATCGGTTATGCAAGAAGTCTATTATTATGTTGTAACAAGTAAAGAATTTGTATCTCTTTATGCTTGCATTACAAAATAAAAAGTAAAG
>NZ_RXFY01000151.1:0-1662 GCF_044714355.1 Spiroplasma sp. ald
TAGGTTATGCAAGAAGTCTAATATTTAAAATTAATATAGATAGTTAATATTATACAAATAATCAATCTTGGTAATAATTTGAAAATTAATTTATTTTTTAAAATTTATGAATTATGGAAGGAAGATATTTAGTGAAAAAAATAAGTATTTTAGTTGAAATAATATTATTTGTATATATTTTAATAACAATAATGCTAATGAAAAATATAGAAAGATTCCAAATCGGAAATAGAATAAAGATTGAAGAAAAAAATAGTGACAATATTGAAGAACCATCGGTCTTAGAATCAAAATCACCAAAAATAACTCCATCTAGGACAGCAACAGTCCCAAAGGTAATACATTCATTAAAAGGAGGAACAGCAGTTGGAAGTCCATCAAATAGAAAAGCATCAGTTGGAAATCCAACGCATAAAAGAACATCAAGCAGAATACCATCAAGAAGAAGAACAAATCCAAGAGAATTTCCACCAATAAAACCAATTGAAGAATCAGGAGGGTCTGGACCATCAGGCCCGCAATCAAGTAGTGCCTCGAATTTTTCGAATTCTTTAAGAAAAGAAAAGACAGTATCATCAACAAGTTTAGAGGAGCAAGTTCAAACATCAAGAGAAGCAGATGAAAATCTAAAGGTACCAAAAAATAACAGTGAAACATTAAATTCACAAGTAGAAGATGAAAATAAAGCGGCTAAATTAAAAGCACTTGAAATTGTAGAGGAACAATTTGAAGAAGTTTTAAAAATAAGACAGAATTAGAATCAAAATTTAAAATAAACTTGGTCAAAACAGAAGCAGAAACAGCAGAATTAAAGTATAAAACAGATGAGTTGGAATTAGTTAAAATAAGGCAAAAATATAATAGTTTACTAGAAAAAATAAAAAGTTTAGAAGAAAAAATTCAAAAAATAGAATTAGAAATAAACAAAAAAAATAGAGAATATGTAGGAGAATTAATTTTTTTCTCACTAATTAACGAAATTGAAAAAAACAATGATGAATTGTGATTAACAATAACGGAAAGTACTTGAAAAATAATAGTTTCATTATTTAAAGATAATCCAAAAGAAGTATTTTTAATTGAATTAAAAAATCAAATTACTAGTTTTCATAAGAATGAGTATTTGGGATATTCAATTACTGATGCGGATATAAGTTCTTTGGCATATTTAATTTGAGATTATTTTAGTTATTATTATTATTATAATTTATTATGGAATTTAAATGCTAATCAAACTGTAAAAATTACTTCCTATTCTGAATATGACCATGGATATTGAGACCCTGCTGATCCTTCTAAATACAATAAAATTATTGATAAAGAAGAAAAAATTCAAGAGAAACTTGAGGCAGAGAAACTTGGAATGGAAGAAGAACTTAATAAAGAAAAGCAAGAATTTGTAGAATTAAAAGAAGAATTTGATAATTTAGAATTAGTTTTTATTGAAGAGAAATTTAAATATTTATTAGTATTGGAGGAGGAAAACTTTCATAATACAGATCACTTGAAACATAAAAAAGAAAAATTCGATAAAGTATGATTAGAGTATAAAACATTAAATTCAGAATTAGCAAAAGTTAGACAAGAATTTAATATTAGACTTCTTGCATAACCTATTAAAATAATTGTAAATATTTTTAAAAAGATACTAATAGCAAATTA
>NZ_RXFY01000152.1:0-1549 GCF_044714355.1 Spiroplasma sp. ald
ATTTCATAATTTTAGATTCCTATAATTTCTATTTTAAATATATTTTATAGGAATTTTAAAATAACTAGGTTGGTTATGCAAGAAGTCTATTAAGATTTTAGATATCCTCTCTTCAAATTGGCATTGACATACAACGAGGTCCCCCACGTCCACGTGATAATTCAGCTGAATCAATAACGTGCACTTTAACACCAGCTTGTTTTAAAATTTCAATTGTAATTTGATTTCTTGAATAGGCAATCACTTCACCAGGACAAATTGTAATAACATTTGTCCCATCATTTCATTGTTCTCTTGCCTCTGCAATTGAATCTTCTCCACCACATTTAAAAATTTGAACTGGCTTACCAACTTCTTCTGATAAATAATCTTTAATTGTTTCTTTAATTTCTTTAACTCCATTTTTTGTAATTTCAAAAATTTTAAACTCACCCATTGCTTCAAAAATTAATGGATGTGCGATAAATTTATCATAATCAATATTAGTAAAAACAGTATCTAAATGCATAAAAGCACGATTTTTTGTTTTTAAATCTAATGCAATAACTTTTTCATAACTAACTGAATCATTTTTAATTAGATTTTTTGCTACTATTTTAATAGCTTCCATTGATGTCCTTTGTGAAACACCAATAATTAATGTTTTTGCATTTAAAACTAAAATGTTCCCACCTTCTAAAGTTTCTTTTTCATTACGATCATATCAAAAATTAATTTTTCTTTTAAAACGGGGGTGATGTCTTAAAACAACATCAGAAAATAATGTTTAACGATTTCTAGTAACCGTAAACATTTTATGAATAGTTGCTCCATTTCCAATTGATGCAAATGGATCACGTTGGAATAGAATATTTGGCATTGGATCAACCGCTAGCGGATAATTATCTGTAATTTCTACTCCTAACTCATATTTTGTTACCCCTGCTATCATTTTATTAACAAGAGCTTGATTATCTAATTTGCTTAAATAAGTACGTAACTTACTAATGTATTCTTCTTTTGCACCAGATTCTTTTAAAAACTGTTCTAGTAATTCTTGCCGCATTTTTGAATCAGTGTCTAAAACTTCAGCGACTAATTTTTCAATATACAACACCTCAACACCTAAGTTCCTAAAAGTTTGCGCAAAAAAGTCATGTTCTTTTTGTGCAACTGCTAAATCTGGTGTATCATCAAACAATAATCGTTCCAATAAATCTGGTGATGAATTAGCTAACTTATCACCAGGGCGATGTAACAATACTGTTTTTAATTACCTATTTCTGAATAAACATTAATACCATATTTTTCTGTCATGTTACTTGTCCTCTTTCTCTTTCTACGTCCATTTTTATTAAAATCCTTTAATAAAAATTAAAAATAAACATGCAAAACTAAAAAATGCAAATTGCTGTTAAATACACAGAATACCTATCAAATTGTAATGTCCTTTAATGCCATTTAAATAAATATACTTAAAATTGATTATGCTATCCTTTTATCAAATATATTTAAGCAATACACTTTTCGATATTAGACTTCTTGCATAACCAACCTAGTTATTTTAAAA
>NZ_RXFY01000153.1:0-1544 GCF_044714355.1 Spiroplasma sp. ald
AGATTATCAGTATGAAGTTTTAGAGGTAAAACAAAAAGTGTCTTAAATAATTATTTACGCGATATGACAACTAATTATAAAACTAGTTTCTTATTACCACATGACTATGAAATACCAACCTTTAATTACCCACAATATGTATTACCACCAGTGCCATATAACTATCAACCTTATACAAAAGATATTATGCCTTCTGATGTATTACAACCATTAAAAACAAAAATTATTGTAAATCCACATTGTATTAATCGTGGTAATTTATTTTTAGATAATTTATATGATGGTTATTATGAAATAGAAATTGATTTAAAACAAATTGACCCAACAATTCAAAGTATTAGTAAATTTATTAGTTCTTATAAAACAATAGAAATAAGTAATCTTAATAATTTACAAGTTGAATGTGGGCCACCTGAAATAGAAAATTTTATTCCTGATAGAAATGTTAATCTTATAGCGGGTGCTAATAGTTGTAATAATAGTCTGGGACTATTATCAAATGCTGTATTAAAAAAATATGGATTATCTCAAAATACTATTATTAATTTTGATAATACCATAACTTTATATACTGATAATATAACTAATGATATTCAAACAGTTGCCACTGCTTTTACCAATGGTTTACCAAGCGGAAATTATCATAGTATTTATTGAACCGAAAATAATAGTGGAGTTTTTCAATTTTTATTGCAAATTTCTGATGATAAAATTAAAGAAACATATTTACAAGCATATTATACAAATAATATGAAATTAAAAATTAGATTTATAAAAAAATTGAAACCAGAATTAAGATTTTTAGGTGGTACTGGATATTGACCTTATTTTGGTAATGAAAAAGATATAATAATAGATGTTTCTAATCCAAATGTTTTAGGAATTAGAAATAAAAATGATAACCCAGTTAAAATTACATTTAAGCCAAGATAAAAAACAAAAAAGAGATGTAAATCTCTTTTTGTATTTTTACTTAATTTTTACATTACTATCATTATCAATTATTAAGTCGGGTAATTTTTGTTCTTCACCATTTCAACGATAAACTGATTTAAAAAAAGTTCCATTATCTTCAATTCAAGTAGTATGCTCCATAGTTTTATTTGTGGCTAAATCAAATTCATTTCTATATAAATATGCACCACTATATGACTTATCAATTTTAGTATGACTAATAATGCCATTTATTGTATTATTGTTACTATAACCTATATTTTTATATTTTTTAATTGTTCAATTATCGTTTTTTGCACCTCTTCATATAATTATATAATATTTATAATCTCCCCCAGAATTAAATGGCTTTTCTTGTGGTGCTATTCATTCTAAATTATCTCTGATTTCTTGGTTATTTGTTTTAATTTTATTTTCTTCTTTTAATTTTGCTAATTCTTTGGTTGTATATTCTTGTGGTGTATTACAAGCAACTAAACTGGTTGTACTTGCTCCTACTAATGATATTGCACCAATAATACTTAATAATCTTTTCATTTGATTATTTTCTCTTTTATTATCAATTAAGTGAATCTATTGAAACCGTATAA
>NZ_RXFY01000154.1:0-1613 GCF_044714355.1 Spiroplasma sp. ald
TGATAAATGAACCTAATCCGTTGTTCTTATCAACATCAACCACTTTAAATCCATGACCTACTATGGCAAATTGTTATAAATTACAATTTGATTTAGAAGATAGTTTTAATATTAAATCAAAAGAAAGATATGCAAATCGTACGCATTGATATGGAATACTAAGTGATGATTTAATGACTGCTTATAACAAAGGTAATAAAAAAGTATTACAAGATGTATTTGATGATATTTTTGTTCAATCAAGTTCATCAACAGTAGATGGTCAATTATCNCAATCTTTACAAGTAGTACAAGGAACACCAACCTTAGAAACATATACACAAGACCAAAAAGCAATTATTGAACAAGTATACTTAGCATGTCATTTTTCTAGCCCTTTTGGTGATGCCTCAGATAGTGAAGAAAATAAAACACAATCATTAATAAAAAAAAACAAAAACAAAAACAAAAGACTTAGAAAAACAAGCATATTTACAAGCATATCGTAAGCAATATTATACTAAAATGTTTGATACAGTTTTAAAATATTATGGTTTATGAGATGGAAATGGTGAAAGACCTTATGGATTTGATTTTATTAGTGCTAGTTTAGTAGACCAAATGCGACAAAATGAATTAATTACTGCTAGATTAGATAATGGCACAATGGAGCCAATAAGAGCTATAACTGAATATGATAATATTGATGAATTAGAAGCAACCAAATATTTTGAAAAAGTAGAAGCATGACAAGATAAAATGCAAACCAAAGAAATAGAACATAATAATAAATTAATGGAATATGATGAAATTGGTAATAATCAAAATGCCTTATAAGGTAGAACAGAAATTAAGGAGAATTAAAAAATGAGTAGAATTAATCCCGGGATTATAGAAGAATTAAGAAGACAAGCCCACGATACTTTAATCGATATCAGAGAAAACATAAAAGACAATCGTCATTGAATGGTATTTCCTTTTAATGTTTATAGTTCATATATACCTGATACAGAAACTGGTTGAAAACCNAATAATGCTAAACCNAGTGATTATGGTAGTTATACAAGAATATTTGATAATATGGAAAGTACTATTGCTCAATGACAAGGTAGTTTAAAAATAGTTCAAAAATATAAAGGTGAAGAAATTAATATTTTAACAATTGATGATTTTAATAAACAACCAATTAACTCAACTATATGAGCCAATAATGAAACACCTTTTGCGATAAAATTAAAAGATGAAAATAATAATGTTTATTGAAAATTAATTGATGGTGAAAACATTTATGATGTTAATAAAATGNTAGAATACTTAAATCAATATAAATTAAGTTATTTTATGAATAATGATAATAAAGCAGATAACTTTTATACAAAAGAAGTTAAAGTTGGTAAATATTGAGATGCTTATATGATTAATGATAGAAGTTCAATTCAATTTGGAGATGCTAAATTTGAACAAGTATTTACTCAACAATCAACCGAAAGACAATATACTTTATTAATTTTAGATGAAGATGCTGAGAAATTAAATATTAATGATTATTATAATTTTTATACTGTATTTAATGACCGTGGTTTAAATATTGGTGGTGGTGATATTAATTCTGCACCCCAAGATAGACAATGATT
>NZ_RXFY01000155.1:0-1503 GCF_044714355.1 Spiroplasma sp. ald
TATTTACAATTATTTTAATAGGTTATGCAAGAAGTCTATTACTTTTAATGCAATTTTAACAATGATTAATTAAAAAAATACCCATCAAGTTGTCTGAGTATTTTTTATTATGATTTATTATGATTTATTATGATCAATATCTTAATCTTCTAAGACCATATATTTAATAAAACGATTCATTCATAAGTCAGAATTGGCCCCCGTTTGTAAGTTTCCAACTTCACCTGTTTCGAACCCAACATAATTTCCATTTTTAATATAGACGTAAGTTGGCGTTCCAGTTAATCCTAATGAATCAGCAGTAATTGTTTTGTCAATTTCACCATTAATTTTATGAGCATTTCGCTCTTGTGTTACAATTCAATCAGCAATTTTTTTTGCTCATTTTTCTTTTCAAATACCATTATAATCTTTAATGTTATCAGTAATAATTAAGCGAGTTTTTTTAATTTTTTCTTGTTCATCAGCACTAATCGGATATGTTTTTAAAGCATATTGGGCACCAAAATTACCTGCTAAATACTTGTCATATTTATCATTACCATAGCCATTTTTATTATATAAATCTGGAATTGTTGTATCTGTTGTATTTTGACAATGAATGCAATTCTTTGCTGAAACCATAAAAATAAAACTTTCTTTATTGTTTATACCATTGATGAATTGGTTGTAATATGCCATATTTTGATCTGAACAAGCGATTGTTGCTGTTGCTGTTGTTGTTGCGAGTGTCATTGCTGCCATTGTACTTAGCAGTTTTTTCATTTCTATTCCTCCCCAAGAATTATTTTATATAATTGTCTATCTATAACTATACATTATTTTTTATATTTTTAAAGTTAAATCTAAATATTTTTATGGTGTTATTTAGTAGATAATTATGAGAGAAAAGTATATAATGATAAAAAATAATACAGATTTTAAAGGAGAGTAAATGATGATGGATATGACCACCGCATTGGCTGTGTTACTTCCAATAATGATTATTTTATTAATTTTTTCAAGTTTTTTTTCGGCTTCAGAAACAGCTATTACCTCAATTAATGTTATTCGTTTAAAACAAATGGCAAAAAAGAATGTTAGTAAACGGAAAAAAAGAGCAACAAATAAAACAATTCGTCGAGCAAAACAAGTTTATAAATTGGTCAAAGATTATGATCGTACTTTAGCAACTATTTTAATTGCAAATACTTTAGTTAATACGGCTTTAGCAACAATTGGAACTTTATTTTTTGCGTCTTTGATTATCAATGCTGAAACAGCAACATGAGTAGCAACAGGAGTTATTGGTTTAACTGTTTTAATTTTTGGTGAGATGATGAAACTGGGCAAGTAAAAGAAATTGGTCATCATATGCTTTCAATTCATGATAGTACTTCGATTAAAAAAGTATTTCAAAAATATTTGCATTTAGCAACATCACCAGAAAGTACAGGTAAAACATTAGACTTCTTGCATAACCTAGTTATTTTAAAATTCCTATAAAATATATTTAAAATAGAA
>NZ_RXFY01000156.1:0-1497 GCF_044714355.1 Spiroplasma sp. ald
TTCAAATTATAATTAAAGAAATTATTAAAGTAATTAAAGGTAAAATTGTAAATACTAATCCTATTTTAGATATTTTTAATCGTGGAATATCAATTTTCATATCAACTTTTGGTTTACTACTAGCAACAAATATTCCTTGAATTCCATGTGTAAATAAAGGTGTTAATAAAATAGAAATTCCATTACCTCAATATTGACCATAATTATATCAATTAATATTATCTTTTATTGCATTAATCATGCCATATTCTAATCAACAATTTAATACTAAAAATATTAATGTATAAAAACTAACTACCCAACTACGAATTTTATATTTTCTTTCTCATTCTTTAATATCTTTATGAGTTCAATTATAAGTAGGAATAGGGTCTTTTTTAAATCAATTTCAAGGTAAGGCACCTTTTAATCAAGTTGTTTTATCTTGTTTCATTAATTTAATTCCTTCCTAAATTACTTTTTTTCTTTCAATAAACACAAATCCTAAAGGTTTAAATGTTGCTGGACCATTAACTCCAATATTAATCAATCCA
Organism: Spiroplasma sp. ald; assembly: GCF_044714355.1. Lineage (NCBI taxonomy): Bacteria > Bacillati > Mycoplasmatota > Mollicutes > Entomoplasmatales > Spiroplasmataceae > Spiroplasma > Spiroplasma sp. ald. Next base: position 534 of record NZ_RXFY01000156.1, read on the forward strand.
TCAGGATTAATAGATAATGCTAAACATGCACTATTAACACCTATTTGATCATATATAACACCTATTGTTTGTGTAAAACTACGCCTTGTTTGCAACATTCCTTGACTCTTTAAATCTCCTTTGCTATCTTTTCCTGAGGCTCAAATTCTATAAATATAATTTTCTTTATCAAAATTAGCAATATTATATCCGATTTGACCAACTCTAAAATCACTAGTATCAACTTCTTCTCAATCATTACCACCACTAATTGAAATATCACCACTTCCTAATAATGAATTACCATTAATAGTTTTAATGTTTGTTCCACTTATTAATTTATCTTGTTTATCTAATAAAATATTATCAATTGCAGCTGCATCGTAATAATTATTTTTTAAGTCTTGTGATGTTTTTACAATATATTTACCATCTTGCTTATCAATATAATCTTTATTTAAATCACTATCTTTAATACCATCTGATGGAATATCACCACTTTGTTTTGCTTTTCAGACATTATCTTCATAATAAATCGTGTTATTATCAAATGGAACTATTAATTTAATATATTCATTATAATCAATTTTAGAAAAATCATTAATAATTGGATAAGTAATATTTATTGAATTATCTGTTTGTAATCGTTCTTTTAATCAAAATAATAATGTTNGATAAAAAGTTTTTTTATTAATATGTTTATATTCTTCTTCTCATGGATGAGCATAATTATCTAAACTATAATTATATGGTCTAGATACTGTTTTACTAGATATAATATCAATAATTTCACCTGCTAATTTTAAAGCATTTTTTACATCACGAGTAATATTTTCATTTGCCTCAGGATCATTAGTTTGTGAGTAAGCAACTCCACTTTGTGAAAATGAAGCACTACCTGTTAAGTCATTAACTCCTTTTGGTAAATATCAATTCATAACTGCTAATAAACAAGCAGATTGAATATAACTTAATCATTTATCAT
>NZ_RXFY01000157.1:0-1518 GCF_044714355.1 Spiroplasma sp. ald
ATATAAATGTTAATTATACGGTTTCAATAGATTCACTTAATTGATAATAAAAGAGGAAATAATCAAATGAAAAGATTATTAAGTATTATTGGTGCAATATCATTAGTAGGAGCAAGTACAACAAGTTTAGTTGCTTGTAATACACCACAAGAATATACAAAAGAACAATTAGATAAATTAAAAGAAAAAAACAATATAACTACAAAAGATGGAATTTTAGAATGAATAGCACCACAAGAAAAACCATTTAATAAAGTAGATGATAAATGATATTATGTTGTATGACGCGAAAATAATTCTGTTAATTGAAAAATTGATAAATTTAAAAATCATATATTAGAATACATTAAAATTAATAAAATTAATGATTATGAAATAGGAGTTTCTAATAATCGAGAGGAAAATCGTGTCTTATTTATTTTTAAAGAAAATAAAGAAATTGTAAGATGAAATTATGATAATGAAGTTTATTTTAAATCAGTTTATCGTTGAAATTTAGAAGAAAATAATTTACCTGATTTAATTATTGATGATAATGGTAATGTAAAATTTAATGGTGAATAGAAAAAGAGATTATTAAATCTCTTTTTATTTTTATCTTGGTTTAATTGTAATTTTAATGGAATTAATACTTTTATTTCTAATACCTAATGTACCTCAATTATTAACATCTATTCTTATATTTTTATCATTACCCCTATATTTCAATACTTTATTTGAAAATATTTTTAAATTTGCATTTATTGTTTTTGAAAATCTAATTTTTAATTTTACATCATTAGTATAATACGCTTGTAAATGTGTTTCTTTAATTTTATCTTTATCATTAATAGACCATTTTGTTATTTTAAGTACAAATAATAAAGTATTTTTTGCAAGATTATAAATATTATAATAATTTTTACTTGGTAAACCATTAGTATAAGCAGTAGCAAATGTTTGAATATCATTTTTTATATTATCAGTATATAAAGTTATTATATTTTCAAAATTAGCTTTATCAGTTTGTGAATGACCGCTTTCTTGTAAATTCACATTATTTAATGAACCAAAATTGTATTCACAAGTAGAATAACCTGCTAAAATATTAACATTTCTATTTGGAATAAAATTTTCTATATCACATGGCCCACACTCAATTTGTAAATTACTCATATTACTTATTTCAATCGTTTTATAAGCATCTTGAAATTTACTAATACTTTGAATTGTTGGGTCAATTTGTCTTAAATCAATTTCAACTTCATAATAAGCAGAATTAAATTCATCAGAAAATAAATTAACATGATAATCTGAACTATTTGTTGGCTTACATTGTGCTGGTGCAGTAATTTTAGTTTTTAATGGTTGAATTGTATTCGCATTTCAAATATCTTTTGTATAAGGTTTATAATTATATGGCATTGGTGGAAAAACATATTGTGGGTAATTAAATGTTGGTACTTCATAGTCATGGGGTAATAAGAAACTAGTTTTATAATTAGTTGTCATATCGCGTAAATAATTATTTAAGACACT
>NZ_RXFY01000158.1:0-1457 GCF_044714355.1 Spiroplasma sp. ald
TCAAAACTAGGGTCTCAAATTCTTAATTCCCCGTTTTCAGCATTAAAATCAGCATTAGCACGACCACTACTATTAGGTAATAAAGTTATTTTATTTTGTTTTAAATCAGATACCATTAATTCATCAGCAGTATTTTTAATAATTGTTTTATTATCAATTTTAATATCACTACCGCCACTTTGTTTTGCTTTTCAGACACCATTTTTTTCATAAATAGTATCATTATCAAACGGAACATTTATTTCATTATTGTTATTTTTAACAATACTTTTATTGTCAATCTTAGTTTTTTCTTTTTCTATTAAAGCATCAACTTCTAATTGTGTATAATATGCTTCTAAATCTATCATTGTTAAATCAATACTTTCTTCTTGAAAAGTACGAAACATTTTCTTTAAAGTTGTTAAATTAGCCAATGATTTTGCATAAGTGGGCAGTAGGCCTTGTCATGTTGCCATAGGATCATTTTGTGAAGAATAATTAATATCACCAACACTCATATTTGCCGAAGTAAAAAACTCAATTGGAATACGGTTAAATGTTCAATGCTCAATAGTAATAAACACCATATTAATACAAATTTTCTTTAATAATGGGTCTTTAAATGTTTCAAACTTTAATTTTGAAAATGGATAATTCAAATAGGAATTAATCATATTTTGTGCTCTCAAAGCAAATGTTTTAAATCATAATTCTACATCATCTTTAAAGAACTTATTGTAACGAACTGGAACTTGTGTAATTTTACCTGTCATTGGAATAAAATTATTATAATTTTCCAAAGTAACATTTTGTCATAATTCATTTAACATTTAATCATCTCCTTATCATTTAATTTTTTTAGAATATATTTTCTTTGATATAAATTTTTTACTATTTAGTAATGTTTTTGTTTTAATTGTTTTTTTTAAATCTTGTTTTGTTCTGGGTTGTTTGTATGTTTGAAATACTAGTCCATTACCCAATAAACTAGTGACCGCACTATCTTCTAGCGTATTTAACAATTTATCTTTATTAAAGTTATTTTTAAATTGTTCTTGCAATTTTAATACTTTAGCAATTGTTCGATATATTTTAAAACTATCTTTTATTACTTGTTGATAAGCGACGGGGGCAAAAGAAACTAAATTAAACAAACTTGTTTTTTTAAATCCCCAACCAATAAACCATTCACTATTCATATAGAATTTAAACGGTTCAGGAGCCAAAACAAACTGTTCTGCTTTGATTAAAGTTGTCATAACAACAATAGGGGCATATTGCAGATTTTTATAATATATTGTTAAAGCAACTTCACCCGCAACTGATAAAGGAACAATTTTTACTGCTAAAAAAACATCAGAACCATAGGCAAAAGGTAATAATTGGCCTTTTTTAATAGCCTTAGTTTCAAATTTAGATAATATTTTTTTAGTTTTATCAGTAATTTTATTAATTACTTTTTGTTTAATAGCAAT
>NZ_RXFY01000159.1:0-1448 GCF_044714355.1 Spiroplasma sp. ald
CATTGTCTATCTTGGGGTGCAGAATTAATATCACCACCACCAATATTTAAACCACGGTCATTAAATACAGTATAAAAATTATAATAATCATTAATATTTAATTTATCAGCATCTTCATCTAAAATTAATAAAGTATATTGTCTTTCGGTTGATTGTTGAGTAAATACTTGTTCAAATTTAGCCTCACCAAATTGAATTGAACTTCTATCATCAATCATATACGCATCTCAATATTTACCAACTTTAACTTCCTTTGTATAAAAGTTATCGGCTTTATTATCATTATTGATAAAATAACTTAATTTATATTGATTTAAGTATTTTAACATTTTATCAACATCATAGATGTTTTCACCATCAATTAATTTTCAATAAACATTATTATTTTCATCTTTTAATTTTATCGCAAACGGTGTTTCATTATTTGCTCATATAGTTGAGTTAATTGGTTGATTTTTAAAATCATCAACTGTTAAGATATTAATTTCTTCACCTTTATATTTTTGGACTATTTTTAAACTATTTTGTCATTGAGCAATAGTACTTTCCATATTATCAAATATTCGTGAATAACTACCATAATCACTGGGTTTAGCATTATTAGGTTTTCAACCTGTTTCAGTATCAGGTATATATGAACTATAAACATTAAAAGGAAATACCATTCAATGTCTATTATCTCGTATGTTTTCTCTAATATCTATTAAAGTATCATGGGCTTGTCTTCTTAATTCTTCCATAACACCTGGGTTAATTCTACTCATTTTTTAATTCTCCTTAATTTCTGTTCTACCTTGTAAGGCATTTTGATTATTACCAGTTTCATCATATTCTAGTAATTTATTATTATGTTCTATTTCTTTNGCTTGCATTTTATCTTGTCATGCTTCTACTTTTTCAAAATATTTGGTTGCTTCTAATTCATCAATATTATCATATTCAGTTATAGCTCTTATTGGCTCCATTGTACCATTATCTAATCTAGCAGTAATTAATTCATTTTGTCGCATTTGATCAACTAAACTAGCACTAATAAAATCAAATCCATAAGGTCTTTCATCATTTCCATCTCATAAACCATAATATTTTAAAACAGTATCAAACATTTTAGTATAATATTGCTTACGATATGCTTGTAAATAGGCTTGTTTTTCTAAATCTTTTGTTTTAGTTAATAATGATTGTGTTTTATTTTGGTCATTATCTGATTTATCACCAAAAGGACTAGAAAAATGACATGTTAAATATACTTGTTCAATAATTGATTTTTGGTCTTCAGTATATGTTTCTAAGGTTGGTGTTCCTTGTACTACTTGTAAAGATTGAGATAATTGACCATCTACTGTTGATGAACTTGATTGAACAAAAATATCATCAAATACATCTTGTAATACTTTTTTATTACCTTTGTTATAAGCAGTCATTAAATCATCACTTAGTATTCCATA
>NZ_RXFY01000016.1:0-679 GCF_044714355.1 Spiroplasma sp. ald
ATTTTGAAATTCCAACAACAATAATTGCAAAAAATAGTTTAAATACGGAAATTGAACAATTAGAAAAACAATTAAATGAAATTGCAAAATAAAAATATAAATTATTATTACAAACAATTGATAATACTGTTTTTCCATTCAAAGAAACAAGTATTAATAATAATTTAACAATCAAATAAATTATTATTAATGATGAAAAAATAACACTTGAACTAATACACGAAATAAATTAAATAAATTTTTACAAGAATATGAAAATAGCTTACTAATTTTTATTAATTCAACCTTAAAATATGGATTCATTAGTTTTACTAAAAAACATCAAAGTAAAATCAATCTTAATAACTTTTTACAAACCAATAAAAATGCCTTTGCAATATCTGGCGGCGGAACAGCTTTATTTATTAGTTTTACTTTTCAAAATGATATTAAACCATTTTTAGATCTTTTAATAGCAACAGTCAAACAAACAGAAATGGATTAAAAAGATGATATATAATATCATCTTTTTGTATGAAACAATTTGTTTATTAAATTTTTTAATAATTAGTATCTTTTATTAAAATTATTTATATATTAGACTTCTTGCATAACCTATTAAAATAATTGTAAATATTTTTAAAAAGATACTAATAGCAAATTATAATTTTAATTAATTATGTCTTTTATTTAAAAATTT
>NZ_RXFY01000160.1:0-1309 GCF_044714355.1 Spiroplasma sp. ald
TTTACAATTTCTTTATATTTATTTTTATCTAAAAAACTAATATCTTTAAATAATTGTATTTCTAAACTTTTAGGTAATTTTGCTAATAAATCACTTAATATATTAGGGTTTAAATAATATTGAATTTGTGCTAATTGATGCTCAATATCTTTAATACTTTGTAAAATTGCTTTTATTTTAGAATTACCATATTTTTCTAATAATTTTATAATTCTTAATGCTATTTTGGGGTTTTCTAAAATACTAGTAATTAATGTTAATAACTTTCACATTTTTTGACACTCTCCTTATGGTGATTATATAATGGGTGATGACAAAAAGAGGTGTAAAAATGAATAATGAAATAGATTTTAAAGAAATAAATAAACAACCTGAATATTTAAGTTATTTAGAACAAGGAAAATATAAAATATTACAAGAACAAAAATATTATATTGATATTCCTTGAATTATTGCTAATAGAAAAGCTGCTCCGTTAACTATTGGACAAGGTTTAATGTTTAATTGTGATAATGATGATACGCAAGATTGAATAGAAGAATGATATGAAAAAAACTATGTTTATTCTAAGTTATATCAAAATGAATTAGCAAATAGTTTATATGGTCGCAGTGTAATGTATTTATTAAAAACAGAGACTGGCGATTTAACGATTGATGTTGCTCCAATTGGTTCAAATGTTCGTATTGCTAAATATTCTGAAATAGAACAATATGCTGAAATGTGAATATTACCTGCTCAATCTGATTATATGTGATATCAAAGAGTACAATTTTATCCAAAAAAAGCAATAATACATTATTATACTGCTGATAAATTAGAAATAGGAATTTGACAAACTTATGGTGAATTAGAAAGTAAATTAAAACCAGTTTCTAAAATGGAATATGATACTGGTATAGATATTTTACCTATTGTTGAATTTATAAATTTACCTAAATTAGTTCATGGTACAAAAACAACAGTAGATCATATTCCTGATTGTTTATCTGTATTTAATTTAATTAAAGATGTCCAAGATAATATTTATTATAAAAGAATTGAAAGAATTATAAATCGTACTCATTTTGTAGGACAAAAAAGTACGCCACCACTTGGTAATAATGGTAATGGTGATGAGGAATTAGTACAAGCAGATGCTTTAATTACTAGTACAGTTCAACAATATGCTATGACTGGTACTACTGGTGTTGGTTTAATTCATGCTCAACAAAATTATACTGAAATAACTATTGATAGTGATTATTCAATGAAAATGATATTTAATGGTGCTGGTTATGAATATGATAATTTTTCAGGAAATAATTAT
>NZ_RXFY01000161.1:0-1440 GCF_044714355.1 Spiroplasma sp. ald
AATTTTTAAATAAAAGACATAATTAATTAAAATTATAATTTGCTATTAATATCTTTTTAAAAATATTTACAATTATTTTAATAGGTTATGCAAGAAGTCTAATGATTAATAATAATATTGCTATAAATAAATCTCTAAAGAATCTTTTTTAGAAAATCATTCATTGTCTTAGAATATAACTAATTAAATATATATCTGCATAAGTTTGTTTCAAAAAAATAAAAAGCACTTTAGTGCTTTTTTAAAATTAATTATGCTAAAAATTTTGGTGCAGCAAGCATTAAAATGGCAACAATGCAATTATAACCAGCATGCGGAATTATGGTATATGTAACATTCCCATTAACAATAAGAAATAGCATTCCTAGTGTTAATGATGCTCCAATATATCCAATAAAATGTTCTCATTCACCGGTTCCAGCGACATGCATGCCAGCAAAGAAAATTGTTGATGCAACAAATCCAAGTCATTTGTTACCACTTAAACTAAAAATTCCGTGTCTAGTTGCTAATTCTTCAACAACTGGAGCAATTAAAATTGTATAGATAAATAAGAAAGCAATATTTCACCATTTATCTAGTCCTTTAATTAAATTATTTTGATTATTTGAAGTTGTTGCTGTTATTAATGATTGTAAATAAACAAAAAATAAATGAATTGAAAAAACAGCAATAATACTAATTGAGCAAACAACAAAAAGACGTTTGCAATCTTGTTTTAAAGTTAATTTAATTTTTTCAAAAATTAATGGTGATGACCGATAAAGAATAAAAATTGTCACCAATCCCGCAATTATTAATGTTAATAAATTAATTGTTGTTTTAACACTATCAGATGGATGAAACTGGTTTACAATGGTTCCAATTACTAAACCAATAATATTTGGAATAAAATAAAAATAATAAAAGGCAATAGCACCTGACCGCATAATTTCATTTTGTGCACCACTAATAACAAAATATGAACCAACTGCAACAATAATCCAACTAATAAAGTTCATCCCTGCTAAAGCATATTCATTATGTGTAAAAATATATGAAATTAGAATATTAATAAAAAAGGGAGCAAAAATAGCTGTTCCTAAAAAAATATAACCCGTATTTTTAATTTTAACTAAATTAAAAGCAAAGGGAGCAGCACAATCAACTAATGTTGGTTTTAACTCATATCATACTCTTTTAGGATTATAAACATTATCATTATTAGTCATTTTTATTACTCCTTTAAATCTTACTTTTTATTATATAATAAATTAGTTAAAAATCCATTTAAAATTATTTGGTACAGAATTTTGAATCCATCTATTAAAAAAGACATTTTGCAATGTCTTTTATTTAATAGACTTCTTGCATAACCTATTAAAATAATTGTAAATATTTTTAAAAAGATACTAATAGCAAATTATAATTTTAATTAATTATGTCTTTTATTTAAAAATT
>NZ_RXFY01000162.1:0-1387 GCF_044714355.1 Spiroplasma sp. ald
ATTAATTGTTCTTTTGTAAGTGCCATTTTATAAACCTCTCTTTTTTTATTCTTGTCCGATTAACAAGTCAGCATAAACTCTTTTTTATGGTAAAAGATTAAACCTATGCTTTTAATTATATACCAATAGTTCACAATTAAAATACTTTATGTATATAAATACTAAACTTAATATATTTTATTTCTAATTTAGCCCTTAAAACGCGTAATAAAGGTATTTACAAACAATTATATTTATATATAATTAAATTATAAAATAAGTTATGTTTCTAGTTGTAAGACAAAACTATACGGTATTCTATTGCTTTTAATCTTAAACCAAAAGGGATTTTACTTATTTAAACCTTTAAATTAACTATTGAATGTAAACTAGATATAATAGTTATTAAGCAATATAAAAAAGATATTTAATAATCTCTTTTTTTGCTTTTTATGTAAATGGCGGAACAGGAGAGGCTTGAAATCTCACGCCAATTTCTCGGCCTAACACCTTAGCAGGATGTCCTCTTGTCCAATTTGAGTACTGTTCTAAATAGTATCGCACAGACTATTGACTGGCAACGTTTCTTTTCTTTATTTAAACTTGCAAGTAGAACCTAGAATAACTCGCAACATCACTTGCTATTTAATTATAGCATTTTTTATTTTTTATTATATAATTTAATTAATAAAAAGAGGGAGATATACATATGAAACGATTATTAAGTATTATTGGTGCAATATCATTAGTAGGAACAAGTACAACAAGTTTAGTTGCTTGTAATAAAACACATGATCAATATACCCCCGAAGAACTAGCAAAATTAAAAAAAGAAAACCAAATAAATACAAAAGACCAAACTATTAGAGATAACTTAGAATGAATAGCACCACAAGAAAAACCATTTAATCAAGTTGATAATAAATATTATTATGTCGTATGGCGTGGTGATAAAAATGATAGTTGAAGAATTAATAAATTTCAAAATAACCAGCAAGATAGATTAAAAAATAAAGATGAATATGATAAATATAAACTTGCACTAGTTCAAGATTTAGACTGGCATAGTATATTTGATTTAACTATTCAAAAAGGTACTTTAACATGAATATTTTGACATAATGATAATCAATATTTTAAATCGGTTTATCGTTGGAATTTAGATATACAAAAACCTGGTTTATTTATTGATACTGATGGCAATGTAAAAGTTAATTAATAATAGAAAAAGAGATAATTAAATCTCTTTTTTATTTTTATCTTGGTTTAAATGTAATTTTAATGGGGTTAATATTTTTATTTCTAATTCCTAAATCATTAGGATTATAAACATCTATTAGACTTCTTGCATAACCTATTAAAATAATTGTAAATATTTTTAAAAAGATACTAATAGCAAATTATAATT
>NZ_RXFY01000163.1:0-1372 GCF_044714355.1 Spiroplasma sp. ald
TTGAATATAATAAAATGGGTAAATGTAATGTTTGAGATATTTTAAATATGAATAATTTTATTAATCGCCAAATTACAGTATTACCTTTAAACTATACACAAAAATTAGTTTTTAATCCTTTTACGATACCGGGCGGAGTTGGTAAGTTCTTAAACTTTATTTCATTTGGTATTCCCTGGGGTTGAGTAATTAATCAAAACGAAAAAACTTGACCTAATTTTCAATTTCTTAATGGTTTTATGAGTTCTAGTGTTTATAGTTTCTATAATGATGCTTTTTGGTCTGAAAACTCAAAAGGTAAAGGTTATTTACCATTTGAAATATTTAGAGAACAAGGAAATGATAAAGTTGGTGCTATGATTGGAGCAAATGCTACTAGTTTAGGTTTTACTACTTTATTAACTGATAAATTAAAAGGTAGTGTTTTAAATAAAGATGGTAAACCAACAGAAGAATTAGTTTATTCAACTTATAATTTAAAACAATTAAATGAAAAAACTAACCGAGTTTATTTAATTAATGAACAAACCAAAGCAATAGATGCTCAAACACCAGTTAGTGATAGTGAAAAAGATAATAATTGCGAATTCTTACAAACACCTGATGGAACAAATTGTAGTTATATTATTGATATGTTTTCAATCCAAGCTTTATATAAAGGTAATTTTGAAATTATCTTTTATGCTGATAACCCATATACCAATAATGAAGAAGATTACTTACGCTTATCAGTATGAATTTTCAGAGGTAAAACAAAAAGTACATTAAATAATTATTTACGCGATATGACAACTAATTATAAAACTAGTTTCTTACTTCCACATGACTATGAAATACCAACATTTAATTACCCACAGTATGTCTTACCACCAGTACCATATAACTATAAACCTTATACCAAAGATATTATGCCTTCTGATGTAGTAATACCATTAATAACTAAAATTACTGCACCAGCACAATGTAAATGAAAAAATAATTCTGGTTATTATAATAATATATTTTCTGATGAATTTAAGGATGCTTATTATGAGGTTGAAATTGATTTAAAACAAATTGACCCCACAATTCAAAGTATAGATAAATTTATTAGTTCTTATAAAATAATAGAAATAAGTAATCTTAATAATTTACAAGTTGAATGTGGACCACCTGAAATAGAAAATTTTATTCCTAATAGAAATGTTAATTTATCTGCGGGAAAATATTCATGTAATCAGAATTTTGGTTCCTTAACAAATATGACTTTAAAAGAAAGTGGTCGTTCACAAACTGATGAAGTTAATTTTGATAATAGACTTCTTGCATAACCTAGTTATTTTAAAATTCCTATAAAATATATTTAAAATAGAAATTATAAGAATCTAAAATT
>NZ_RXFY01000164.1:0-1307 GCF_044714355.1 Spiroplasma sp. ald
TTTTAGAATAATTAGGTGTGCCATTTTTCTTTTTAAATTTTTCGGATTCTAAATATTCTTTTAAATCATGTCTTTCTACTAAATTAAAATATTTAAATTTTTTCTTTTCTTTTTTCATAAGAAAACCTAGCCCCTTCTATTAAAATAGTTATACAATAAAAATTAAAATTTTGTTGACAATCTGTTAAATGATGGTAAAATAGTGATGTAATTTAATACAAATAAAATTTATTAGCCCTTAATCGCTTGTTTAAAAATTACTAAAATTAGAGACTTTAAAAAGTATTTTTTTAATTTATTTTACTTTTTTATATTTTTTTGTAGAATGGTGATGACAAAAAGAGGTAAAAAAGATGGCAAAAGTAGATAAAAAGTGATAAATAATTGCAAATTTAACAAAAATAAAGCAAAAATTAACAAAATTTGATGAATATTGTAAAGAAAATAATATCAAGCTTGCCACAAAAGAAACATTATTAATCTTTTGCAATTTAGAAGAAGATGAATATAATGCCTTAAAAGACAGTAATTTATTAGCATTTAATGAACTTAAAATGAAAATAAGAATATTAGAAAATAATATAAAATTACATCTCTTAAACGAAACTAAGGGGGTGTATCAGTATATGCACAGTATTATGGTCGTGAAAATGAAACTGAAATAAACTATATTCCCCCANTAATTAACATAACAGATAGGAGAAAAATATAATGACAATGTTATATGAATATAGTTATCTTAATGAGATAGTAGTTAGTTTATTAGAAAATAAAGAATATATAGCATATGAGATTAATTTAGCAGGTAGTCGTAAAGCGGGTAAAACATATAGTATTGATGAATTAATAGCATTATTAAGTTGTGTTGTATTAACAAATAAAGATAAAAAAATAGCAATATATGGTTTTAGATTAAATAGTGCTGATACTGCTGAAATGCAACAAGATATTCAAGATGCATTAGATAAAGTTGGTTTAATCCTTAATCCTACTAAAAAATGAAAAGGCGGTCATTATCAATATAATGCTAGGTTTAATAAACCAACTTGAACATTTCCTAATGGTAGTTTTATTAAATTACAAGGAGCAAGAAAAAGTAATTCATCGCAAGTATTAGGTAAAGGAATAGCAAGAGCAAATGGTGCTGATTTATGTATTATTTGGCTTGAAGAAGCAAATGAATTTAGTAAATCAGAAAAAGAAGCAATTATGCAAGCAGTTCGTGATTATAAAAAATTAATATTAGACTTATTGCATAACCTATTAAAATAATTGTAAATATTTTTAAAAAGATACTAATAGCAAAT
>NZ_RXFY01000165.1:0-1374 GCF_044714355.1 Spiroplasma sp. ald
TGATAAATGAACCTAATCCGTTGTTCTTATCAACATCAACCACTTTAAATCCATGACCTACTATGGCAAATTGTTATAAATTACAATTTGATTTAGAAGATAGTTTTGATATTAAATCAAAAGAACGATGAGCAAATCGTACGCATTGATATGGTNAATTAGATGATAATTTAATGAATGCTTATAATAATGGAAATAAAAATGTAATGCAGAATGTTTTTAATGATATTTTTATTCAATCTGGTCAAACGGCAGCAGATGGGACATCATCTCAATCTTTACAAGTAGTACAAGGTACACCAACTTTAGAAACATATACAGAAGACCAAAAATCTATTATTGAACAAGTATATTTAGCCTGTCATTTTTCTAGTCCTTTTGGTGATAAATCAGATAATGACCAAAATAAAACACAATCATTATTAACTAAAACAAAAGATTTAGAAAAACAAGCATATTTACAAGCATATCGTAAGCAATATTATACTAAAATGTTTGATACTGTTTTAAAATATTATGGTTTATGAGATGGAAATGGTGAACGAGAATATGGTTTTGATTTTATTAGTGCTAGTTTAGTTGACCAAATGCGACAAAATGAATTAATTACTGCCAGATTAGATAATGGCACAATGGAACCAATAAGAGCAATTACTGAATATGATAATATTGATGAATTAGAAGCAACCAAATATTTTGAAAAAGTAGAAGCATGACAAGATAAAATGCAAGCAAAAGAAATAGAACATAATAATAAATTACTAGAATATGATGAAACTGGTAATAATCAAAATGCTATCCAAGGTAGAACAGAAATTAAGGAGAATTAAAAAATGAGTAGAATTAATCTCGGGGTTATAGAAGAATTAAGAAGACAAGCCCACGATACTTTAATAGATATAAGAGAAAACATAAAAGATAATCGTCATTGAATGGTATTTCCATTTAATGTTTATAGTTCATATATTCCTGATACTGAAACAGGTTGAAAACCAAATAATGCAAAACCAAGTGATTATGGTAGTTATACACGAATATTTGATAATATGGAAAGTACGATTGCTCAATGACAAAATAGTTTAAAAATAGTACAAAAATATAAAGGTGAAGAAATTACTATCTTAACAATTGATGATTTTAAAAATCAACCATTTAACTCAACTATATGAGCCAATAATGAAACACCTTTTGCGATAAAATTAAAAGATGAAAATAATAATATTTATTGAAAATTAATTGATGGTGAAAACATTTATGATGTTAATAAAATGTTAGAATACTTAAATCAATATAAATTAAGTTATTTTATGAATAATGATAATAAAGCAGATAATTTTTATACAAAAGAAGTTAAAGTTGGTAAATATTGAGATG
>NZ_RXFY01000166.1:0-1311 GCF_044714355.1 Spiroplasma sp. ald
TTGTAGTTGCATTGCTACGCAAATTTTTAACTTTTGTTTTAACATGTGCTTGCCCACGACCAGATTTTGAATGTTGTGCTTCAATTACTACGTAAATATTACCCTCATATTGAAACGTTAATCCTGGGCGGAAATCGTTTACACTAATCATCATCTTCTTCTTTTTCTTCCTTTTTTATTGTTCGTAGTTTAATTATATCGTAATTTTAAACAGATAGTTATTAAAATCAATAAAAAGGAGAAAATTTGTTTAAAAGAAATTTTCTCCAAATATTTTAATTTTATAAAATTGTAAGGTAACCTAAATATTAATACGATTTTCACCACGATATCGATTTGAGGTTGATAACGCCTTAATAATAACATAATCAGTTGTTTTAGTAATTGCAAAATGACGGGGTGAGAAATAAAATGTTGGATTTAAGATAGCAAAATAAGCCGGGCATCGTGTAAGTGAAGTGCAACAAATCAAATCAGAAAAGAGTTAATTTTTTAATGGAAAGAAAACATTATTTTATTTTGTGGCCCGTAGTAACTAAGTATGGAAAAGATAATGTTATTAATATGGTAAATAATATTGTAATTAATAATGTAAAAGAAGATGAATAAATTATCCGCGTAATTTATTAGCGGTAATTTATTCAATATGGTTTATTTTGAGCGTAGTGAACACGCGAAGCGTGCCGCGAAATTAGATTGTTAGGAGGAATTAAGTTATGCCAGGTTGATTAACGACAATATTTAGTGTTGTTATTATATTAGGTATTTTTGCTTGAATTGGTTTATCAATTTATCAAAAAATTTGTCAAATTCAAGGAAAGAAAAAAGATAAAAAAGAAATTGAAAATAAGGAGGATAAGAAATAATGTTAGGTATGTATTTAACAACAGCGGTTAATTTTTTAGCAGCATATACGCCTACTATTTCAGGTGGAATGGGTTCTATTTGAAGTGGTTTAGGGCAGGCAATGATGAAAGTTAAAGAAGCAATTTATGCTGTATTACCACAATTAATGACTTTTTTAGGTGATGCGTGAATTATTTTAATTCCATTTGGTATTTTTGTTATTGTTAAGATATTAAACTTTTTCCGTGTTATGGTTAAAGGATTTTAATATTTATTATAATCGATCATATATCTTAGCTGTGGCACACTAGTTTTTATATGTGATTTTATTAGACTTCTTGCATAACCTAGTTATTTTAAAATATACTTAAAATAGAAATTATAGGAATCTAAAATTATGAAATTTGATAAATTTGATTTTATTAATGATAAAGAATTATTCCGATTAACAGGAATAAAACAAGC
>NZ_RXFY01000167.1:0-1334 GCF_044714355.1 Spiroplasma sp. ald
AACACTGACTATGTTATCGGCGTTGATAATCTTATTGTGGGTGATTGAACGACGAGCAAAGATGTCAAGGTTCAAGCAGTCGATGGTAGTACAAAATTGCTAAGTTTGACCGCTAAAACAATCCCGGTGCAACAAAAAGAAAAAGAGATTCCACCAACACCAGACAATAAAAAACAAGATGGCGATAGTAAGTTGTGAATTATTGGCGTTGTTGTTGGTGTCTTGGTGGGTTTTGGCCTGGCGTATTGGTTGTTTAAAAGATTTGTTTTTGATAAATATTTTTTACCAAAAATTAAAAAACGCCACCATCTTAAATTAGTTGAACAAATTAAAAAAGAAGAAGCAGAAAAAGAAGCAACAAAACAAAAAGGTGGTGAAAAATAATGATGACTTTGTTAGCGACAAGTGGATCAAGATAAAGCCAACATCATTTAAAAATGTCATAGCTATTTAAAATAAAATATTGTTGTGTAGAAAAGATAGTTAGAGAACCACGCACTATTCCCAAAATTTCTGCTAAAAATTTTCTAACTATCTTTTCTACACAACAATATAAATAATTATACTTTTTAAAAATGTCATAGTAAATATTTATGCTATAATAAACACAACTAAATAAAAACATAGAAAATGACTTCACCGTCATTCTTCTATACAACCTATTAAGCGGCAGGCAAAGCCAATTAGTAGGGTCTGATATAATTTAATCCCCACCTTCTGGTAGGTCAGTTAAATTATAACATTTTTTAATTTTTGTGTATAGGTAGAATGATAAAAAAGTCATCTACCTATTTTTTTTATTTATGAAAATATTTGATTAGAAAGGAATTGGTGTTATGCGCAGAGCAAGTTATGTGAACACAAAAATTGATTATGATCAAAATGATGTTCAAAAAGAACAACGCAGAATTAGACAACAACAAACTGAACAACACCCTGGGCGATTAGCTTTAAAACAGTGAGAGAAACAATGAAAAAGTGGTTGATTTGAAAACTTAACCAAAGAAAAACAAAAAACATATAAGTTAATCACAAACAAACTATCATTGGAAAAGAAAAAGTTTGAATTGGTAAGAGTTCGTCAGGAATGAAAACGCAACTGATACAACAATTTAGACAAAGAAAAACAACGCGAATATAAAAAACGCGTTGAAAAAATAAAAAAAGAACACAATTTATAAAGCATAAATATTTATCTTTAAATTATAGTTGAAAAAAACAAAAGAATATTATTAGACTTCTTGCATAACCTATTAAAATAATTGTAAATATTTTTAAAAAGATACTAATAGCAAATTATAATTTTAATTAATTATGTCTTTTATTTAAAAATT
>NZ_RXFY01000168.1:0-1281 GCF_044714355.1 Spiroplasma sp. ald
TTTAAATAAAAGACATAATTAATTAAAATTATAATTTGCTATTAGTATCTTTTTAAAAATATTTACAATTATTTTAATAGGTTATGCAAGAAGTCTAATATTAATAATTGCATCTGATCTTAACTCATTTAAAATAATATTGGTTTGTGCAATTCAATCACGATGTGTATATTCCGATTTATTAATTAATTTATTATCTTTAAAAACAGTAATAGCAGTAGTACCAGTTCCTGATGGGTCAATACCTATTTTTATTCTCATTTTGCTCATTCCTCATCATTGTTAACTGCTGGCACTACATTTGAAATATCTTCTTCTTTAACTACATTATCGTTAGTGTCCGCTATTTCTGTATAATATGGGGTATTTATATTATTTGATAATGGTTCATCGCTCATCTGCCCCTTATTTTTGGCGATACTACTATTATTATCAATATAAATCTTTTCATCATTAGTAGTAATTACTGCTTGATCTGATTTATATGCTTGTTGTAATTCAACTGACATAATACCTCATTTTCTTAATAATGATGTTAATACGGTTTTAAGGGTCATTTCATCAAAACTAGCAATATAAAATGATTTATTTTTAGCATAAGTTTTAGAATATTTCATAAAATGATTTTCCATTTGTTCTTTGGTCATATATAAAGTTTTTTCAAAACCATTAACCATTTTAAAGTATGCTACATAACCAATAATTGGTAATTTTTCTCTTTTATCTTCATTTTGAATTCAATTAAAACTAGTTCCTTTTAAACGATCATAATTTACTAATTCATTTTCTTTTACATCTGATACTGACATATCTAAATATTGACCACTTCTTTGGGCTAATTGAATATAACCTTTATAACCCATTTGAAATTGGGCTTGATTAACTCATTCTTGTATTTCACGACCATTAATAATTCTTGTTATTTTAGTATTTATAAGGAACAACATAAGCATAACCAAATTGTTTTTCCATTGGTAAATTTAATAATGACCCTTGATAACAAGCAGTCATAATTGTTTTTGGATCTGCTTTTTGTAATAATTCATTACTATTTGATATTGCAATTATATTACTTTTAAATCTTGCAATTTCATTTTCATTTGAAAACTTACTTTTAATTCAATCAGTTGCCTTATCTGTTCTTAAAAATTCTACAATATTTGTCATGTTATTTTTCTCCTTTATTTATTTTAAAATTAAAGGAGAAAAATAACAATGAATAATACTTTCCCTAGTTTACCAAACTTAAATGATATTAATAGTGTTTTAAAATTTTATAAT
>NZ_RXFY01000169.1:0-1215 GCF_044714355.1 Spiroplasma sp. ald
ATATCGTAATCATAGAAAACGATTTAGTTTAAGATTTAATTTAATTGCTTCAATTTATAATTTGCAATTATTTATAGAGTATATTTTTAAAAATATTTACAATTATTTTACTAGGTTATGCAAGAAGTCTATTATACTTCCCACTTTCTTTTTCTTTTAATGAACTAATCTAAAAAGCAAAATATAAGATCATTAATAACTATTTTATTGTGTTCTAAAAATTCATTATTATTTATCTTTTTTAATTTATATATTTTATTATATAATAATTATTTTTTATTTGTGAAAAAGATGAATAGATATCATTATTTAAATTAAGGACTACGCTATTTTTTTGCTAACAAAGGAATCGTTTTTGTATAAATTTCTAACATTTTTTTAAATCATCAAGCTTAACATACTCATTATAAGAGTGCATTGTTGATTCATTAATAACAAATTTAGCGCCAAATGCCACACAATTTGGCATTGATTTAGCAATTATTCTTGTTCTCCTTCTTCATTAGATATATTGATAATATTTTCATTGTTTTTTAGTTGTCTGTTTAAAGTAGCATTTATGTTCCACCACCGATTGCTACAGGTTTTGTGTGGGTATCACCAGTCACCTCCTCTTGGTAAACTTTCATAATATTTTTAATCATTAGACTATTAACTGGCATATAAAGTGCTTCTTGCCAAGAAATATTTGTTAATTCCAAGTTATATTTTTTAATTCTGCTGTTAATGGTTTTTGTACATCAGGTAATTTATATGAAATTGGAACGCGCATATTTAAAGTTAAGCGTGTTTTTTCTTGATTAATTTCAACTATTCCATTATTAACAATTAATAATCCGGTTTCATCTTTCATATCTGGGAAAAGATGACCAAAATTAAAATTATTATATAAATGTTTTTTTTTGCAAAATTTGCAATCATTGAGTTATTATTTAATTCAGCATATGTTGCTAAAGTAATTAAAGCAGCATTGATTCCTCGCTCTGGTAAACTACCATGTGAAGATTTTCCTTTAACAATTAAGCAATCATTTTCTACCTTTGTTTCAATATTTTTTTGTTCTAATTTAGTTTTAATATCATCCAAATATGGACCTTGGTAACTAACAACATCAGCAACAGAATTATACGCTTCACCACCTATGAATGTGCTTTTTTTTATTCAATAGACTTCTTGCATAACCTATTAAAATAATTGTAAATATTTTTAAAAAGA